>JBHLLE010000160.1:0-7556 GCA_048885945.1 Candidatus Hermodarchaeota archaeon
ATAAATCCTCTTCAATAATCGACATAAGTGTTAAAAATTTTTTGTATTCGATATCCAAATTAACATTAGAATATTAAAAAAAATTGTAATATTTATAATTTTTCTACTTATTTTGTATTGATCTTACTTTAAAAATAAAACTAAATGGTTCTAGTTGGGTAGAACATTATCAAAAAATAAAAAATAAGGGGATAAAATAAGGAATTAAGATTAAAACTCATAACCGCACTTCGTACAAACCAATTTCTTAGCATATATTGGCTTAGGTATATACGAAACAATTTTAGTTTTATCTTCGACTTCTTTAATCGCAAATCCCGAAGCCCCACAGCTTGGACAGACTCTTCTTTCTGTAGTCGTAGGTGTACTTGGAGCTGTAGTACCAAAAGAAGCTCCTGAAGAGGTTCCAAAAGAAGAACTACTTCCAAAACTTGACGGTTGAGAACTAGTGCCTTGTTGAGCTAAAGTTGAGGGCATAACAGCTTTAGGTTCTTTTAATTCTTGAATCCGTTTGTCTTTATATACTAATTCTTCCTGTAGTTGATTTACTTTTTGTTGGAGAGGTGCTACTTGTTGTTGAAGGGTCATATTTTCTTGTTGAACTAGTTGGATTTCCCCTTGAGCCTGTTGGAGTTGTTGTTGTAAGGATTGAATCTGATTCATTAGTTCCGCATTCTCACTATTTGCCTGATTAATTTGGGCTTGAAAATTTTCTGTTGAGGACTTTAATTGATTGATCTGGTTATCTTTTTCTAATAAAAGACTATTAAGTTCATTTAATTGCGCTTGTAATTGAGCTAAATTTTTTTCCTTTTCTTCAACTTGGTATTGTAGCGTATCAAAGTCTTGCTGTGAAGGTCCACTAGGGATGGACGGAGCAGGAACTGGAGAAGATGGAATTGAAGGTTCAGGAATCGATGGAGTAGGGAGCGTTGGAGGGGGAGGAGGTGCAGAGGGAATCGGTTCTGGTGCGGGAGGGGGCATAGTTGGAGGGGGAGGACTCGTTGGAGGAGGGATAGTAGGTGGCGGAATCGTTGGAGGGGGCATCGTTGGAGGGGGCGTTATTGGAGGTCTTTTTTTCTCTTCTTCATCATTTTCATATTCTTCTGACATTTTGTTTACCAAATAAATATTTCATTAAAATTTGAATTTAATAGATATATATTAACTTTCATTGGTTTAATTTATAAAATTATAGTAAAAAATCAACTATTAAAGTATTTTGATCTCCAATATCTAAAAACAATTCCAGAAAGGATTGAGCTTCTTTTCAATTGCGGGAATTAACTTTTCGTTCACGTAAATTAATAACTCGTCGCTTGATTCTCTTGATTTTTCTTCAATTAGGTCTTCCTCATCGTTTAACACCTTTAAGCAATTATAAACTGCTCGAGCTTGTTTATCAATCTCGTATCCTCCTTCAAGTGTTATTAGAATTCTATCGTTAGCGTATTTTTTAGCGATAGTTTTAATCCTTTTCAAGTAATTCGCTGGTGCTTGATAAGTCCATCCCATTCCAGTTAATCGATCTGTGTGATGAGTATCGAATCCAGCGGAGATAAGAATAAATTCTGGTTTAAATTCGTTCAATATTGGAGAAACTATTTCGTCAAAGAAGATTAATATCGCATCGTCAGCAGCTCTGGGAGGCATAGGATAATTAACAATTCTGCCTTCGTTTTTACCTGAACCAATTTCACCTATAAATCCAGTTCCAGGATATAACGTTCTACCATCTTGGTGCGAATCAAAAAAGACTAATTCACCATTTTCAGAACCGTTAAAAAAAATATCCGCCGTGCCATTACCAGCATGACAATCCCAATCAACGATAGCAACTCGTTTTAGCCCTTTTTCTCTAAAAAGGTATTCGGTCGCAATGGCTATATTATTAAATATACAAAAACCCGCGCATTTATAAGAATTACTATGGTGTCCAGGAGGTCTTACTGCAGCAAAACAATTTTTAATGTTTCCACTCAGTATTTCGTCTATGGCTTGTAAATTTCCACCTACAGAATACAACGAAGCTTCGTAAGTTTTACCCGAAGCCGCAGTGTCCATGTCAAGACTCTGTATATGCCCAGTTCTTTCTGCTAATTCGCTAATTTCTCTTACTTCGTTAATTAAGCTCTCATTATGTACGTACTTAATTTGATCCAATGTAGCTTTCCTCGGCTCAATTATCTTAAAATCGGGGGAATCTAACAATTTTTGCTCTTTAATGAAATCCATAATCGCTATAAGGCGCTTATGGCTTTCTACATGCGTCCCAATGCGATGATCAAGGTATATAGGATCGTAAACTATTCCAGTAGTCGTAATTTAATCACCTAAAAAATTAAATTTTCATTTATGATACTATTTTTAGAATTGAATATCTTAATATTTATAGATTTTTATTTGCTATTGTAGATATCGATAAAAATTATAGGAATAAAGTTTAGAAACGCTCATGGCTTATACGATAAAAATAATTATTGTTGGGGAACCTGGAGTAGGAAAAACAAGTTTAGTTAAAAAGTACATATCTGGGCAATTTTCTAAAGATTACAAAGCAAGCATAGGTACGAATATGTTTCTCGAAAAGCGGGTAATAGTGAACGACGAAGATACTATCGAAATATCGCTCCAACTGTGGGATATAGCCGGACAAGAAAGATGGATAAATATGAGACGCATTTATTACGCAGGAACACAAGGCGCTCTTGTTGTAGGAGATTTAACTCGATTACGAACATTTGACCAAATTGAAAAATTTTGGTATCCCGATCTGATAAAATACTGCGGAAACATTCCATTTCTTTTAATTGCTAATAAAAACGATTTAATTAAGGGGAATATTAAAGAAAATATCGAACCATTAAAAGAAAAATTAAACGCGCTTTCTATTTTATATACTTCTGCGAAAACGGGAACGAATGTTAAGGAAGCGTTCAATCTTATTTCAGATCAAATAATAAAAGGACTCTGAAATCTCATTATCAAAAATAATAAAAAGCTTTTTTGAGCTTCTTTAATTTTTTCGGATTAAGGATATATTTTTTAATTATTTATTTTAAATTAAAATGAATAAAAGTACTAATAACAAGTATTTTGGATTTATCGGTAAATTACTAAAAATTGATTTGTCAAAAGAATCTATTTCTTTTGAAGACATAAACCACGAATATGCTCTTAACTATTTAGGAGGAGCGGGATATGCGTGCAGATATCTTTTTGACCAAATTAGTAGAAATACAGACCCCTTATCGGTTGATAACATTTTTATGCTAATGACAGGTCCCTTTTGTTTGACAAGTGCTCCATCTTCCTCACGGATAGTTATTTGCGCTAAATCTCCATATACTAAATTATGGGGCGAAGCAAATAGTGGGGGTTTTTTTGGAGCAGAGCTTAAAAAAGCTGGTTTTGATGGAATAATTATAACGGGAAAAGCTAAAAATCCAGTATATATTAAAATTATGAATAGAGACGCTGAAATTATTGACGCAACTTCTTTATGGGGTATGGGGAATAAAAAAGTCCAGAAGAAGCTAAAGGAATTAACTGGGAATATTAAAGCTAAGATGATAAGTATTGGTCCTGCGGGAGAAAATTTAGTAAAGTTTTCAAATATAAATGCCGAGGGACGTTCAGCTGGACGTGCGGGAATGGGAGCTGTTATGGGATCTAAGAATTTAAAAGCTATAGTTGTAAAAGGAGATTCTTTTAATCCAAAAATAGCATATCCTGAAAAATTTAAACAAACGGTAAAAAAAACCCTTAAGTACATATTAAACACAAATGCTACAAAAGTGTTGCGAGAATATGGTACTAGCGCTGTTGTGACGGCTGCTCATGGAAATGGTGATTTACCTATAAAATATTGGACTCAAGGTGAATGGGAAGATGTTTTTGACATATCAGGACAAAATCTTAAAGATAATTTTATAATTAAACGCAAATCCTGTTATGGGTGTTCTATTGGATGTGGAAAATTAATAGAACTTAAAAATAAGGATTATATTTTTTCTGAATGTGAAGGTCCAGAATACGAAACAATTGCAGGATTTGGTTCTATGATTTTAAACAATAATTTAGAATCAATTTCTATTGCTAACAATCTTTGTAACGATTATGGTTTTGATACTATTAGTGGAAGCAGCGCAATTGCTTTATTATATTACTTATATAATAAAGGATTAATCAAAAAAGAAGATGTAGATGGTTTGGAATTGGATTGGGGAAATCACAAATCATTATTAACTCTAATTCAAAAAATAGCTTTTAGAGAAGGAATTGGGAATATATTAGCAGAAGGATCTAATGCCGTTGGAAAACATTTCAATATTCCAATGGAGGAAATTGCGACGATTAATAATTTGGAAGCTCCTTATCACGATATTAGAGCTTGTTATGGTTTAGCACTCACTTATGCTTTTGGTCCAAGGGGTGCGTGTCATATTACAGGAGATGTTTTTAAAGTAGTGCGAAAAGAGAATGAAGTGGATTTTTCTTCTATGGGTATTAAAAAATTAGACATGTTTTCAAATAACAAGAAGATGGCGAAATATTCTGCCCTTTTACACGACTATCGAGCGATATACTCAAGTTTTATCTCTTGTTTTTTTATGAATCCCCCTCCAGAATATATAGCAGAATTGATAAGTAATTTATGTGGTTTGGATTTTGATATTAGCAAACTTAAGCTCATTGGAGAGAGAATCTTTAATCTTAAAAGATTATTTAATATTAAAATGGGTTTAACTTCTCAAAACGATCAAATTCCAAAAATATTATTAGAGCCAACGAACGAGGGGGCAATAAAAGGTAAGAGCCCAGATTTTGAAAAGTTGAAAAGTTATTATTATCAATTTCGAGATTGGGATCCAATAACGGGTAAACCAAATATTAGTAAATTGAAATCATTAGGATTAGAGAATCTAAAAATATAAAAATTTTATTTCTAATTTTATTATTTATATTATCAAAAGTAAATATATAATTAATTATTCAATGTGCTTAATTTAGGTAAATAAAAATGATGAGAAGTAGAGAAGAGGATCATATAGAAGGAGGAGGTCGTATTCGTAGTATAATTCTGGGACTTAACGACGGACTAATTTCTACTTTCACATTATTAGTTGGAGTTGCCGCCGCTACAATTGCTACTGTTGGGAATATTATCGTAATTTTAACAGGTATAGCTGCAATGGTATCAGGCGCAATAAGTATGGGACTAGGCGAGTATATTTCGTCAAAATCAGAATATAATTATATTAAAAACGAGATAAAAAAAGAAGAAGCTGAGATTGAACTTTTTCCAGAAGAAGAGAAAGAGGAAATTAGGGATATTTTTAAAGATATGGGGTTAAGTGAAGTACTTCTAGATCAATGCGTAGATAAAATTACCTCAAATAAAGAAACATGGTTAAATTTTTTAATAGGGAACGAATTAGGATTGGATGAACCAGAAGATCCTTTATTAGGCGCTTTATTGACATTTATATCATTTATAATAGGAGCATTAATCCCATTATCCCCCTACTTTCTAAATTTAGGATTTATATCTTTAATAATCTCGTCGATTTTCTCATTTTCGATGCTTGGAATTGTTGGAGCTACAAAGACAAAAATTACAGGAGAATCTAGATTAAAAGGAGCTGTTGAAATGTTGGTAATTGGAACAATTGCTTTTATTTGTTCATTTGGAATTGGATTATGGTTAGAACATTTTTTCGTTAACGCATAATAAATACTATAACAAAATTTTAAATAGATATTATATTGACATTTCCATCATTATCAATTACTCCAACTACAGTGTCAACTTTTTTAGAATAAGATTGGGATGAAAAAATACTTATTAATTTTTCATTAAAATATTTTTTATATCCATTTTTAAATTTTTCATGAGCTCTTATGATTAAATTCAATTTGTTTCTATCAACAAACTCGTCTAATACATCTTTTCCAAATCTTTTAATGCCAGAACCTCTAGAACTATTTTTAAAATCATTCATTCTTTCTGAAGGATCATTCCATACTAGTTGGGTTGTGATAGGACATTCAATTTTTTCTTGGTTTTTAGGTAATAAGTTAATGTCTTCAACAAATTCCAAACCTTCAGCTATACCTGCGTGAATGCAAAAGATTCTATTCCACGTGAGGGTTGCAATTGGTAATTTTGAGAATGCTTGATTATATCGTCTAAACATTTCTTTAGAATTCTTAAATTTGAGTCTTAACTCGTCGTAAAATCCATACTGCCGATTTATTATCGGATCTTCGTGATTTCCTCGAATTAAGATAATTCTTTTTGGCATTAATTTTTTATAATAAAATAAAACATTGATTACTTCTACTTGTTTTGCGCCTCTATCTACATAATCTCCGAGAAATATAAGGGTCTTAAATTTTTCTCTGAAAAATGATTGAATAATTTTATGTAGGGTCTCTAAGTCACCATGAAGGTCACCAACCACCATTGTTTTTCCTTTAGGGATATAAATGAGATTATCTTCCAGTTCTAGCAGTTTCTCAATACTTATAATTAACTCAATTATTTCTTCTTGAGTATAGTTTTCAATAACATTAAAAAAGCGTGAAGGCAGGTCTTTTCACTTATATTTAAGATAAATATTTCAAATTATAATCCATATTTTTAAATTTAAATAAAGGACATTTATTATTAAGGTTTATTTTAATAAATTTACTTCGATTCGAATTGGATCCAAATAATATTAAAATACTTCACGATATCTTTAACTGGGTATCGATTTCTGATATTTCTGAAAACGAAATGAAAAAGATAGCTGAAGGTATGGATATAAATTTACCTGAAAATTTTTTGCTCAAATGTAGTTGGAGTTATTACAAAAAATGTACAGTTTTTTCTCTCGATAAAGAACCAATTATCTTTTTTAAGTATGTAAGAGAAGACTATTTCTTTGAAATGTTTGGATTACATTTAACAAAATATTATTTTGATAATGAGTTATGTTTTAAGAATTTTATAACTGGTTTGTATAAAAAAAAAACACCTATACCTTACATTACAACAATTTTCGAGAAGGGAGATAACATTGGGCATAAAAAATATGATATTTCAAATTTTAAATTTTTTCTTGGAAGACATTGTTATTTGCACGAAATTTTAAGTTTATATGACGTATACGATCGCCATTTCATTGTTCGGGAAAATGGTTCTTTATGTAGAATAGACTTTGGTCGTTGTTTCGAGAATTTAGAAAAGAAATATCTTGGATTTCACGACTATTTAAAAAGTAAGCATATAGATTTTTACGATGATGAATTTCAACGAGGTTATAACTTCGAAAAAAGAATTATTAAAGAAAACCTAAAAGATAAAAAAAGAAGGTTAATCGAGATTATTAGAAAAATTAAATTATTAAAATATGATATAGATGTTATACATTTTGACCCTGAAAAATTTTGCAATAGATTAATTGATCATTGGAGTAGAATTGGCTTTTTAATAGATGCTGATATCACTATTTACGAATGGATTTAAATTTCAATTCAAACGAATTAAATTAATTAAATCTTAATAT
>JBHLLE010000161.1:0-7454 GCA_048885945.1 Candidatus Hermodarchaeota archaeon
TATTATTGAAGAAAATAATTTTTATAATTATTTCTTTAAAACAAAACTATTAAGATATCTTTTAATAACTATTAAAAGTTAAGAAAAAAAGTAATACAATATTATTCGTAATAAAAAATCTTTTCGACTAAACCATTCGGTTTTTCTTTAAAAGCAATTTCACCAGTTGAGAAAAATAATTCAAGTTCTTCAGAAAATTTTTTCTCAAATTCCACTCTAAACTGATACAACGAATTTCTCGTTATTATAGTTGACAAATTGAGTACTAATCCAATATTAATCTCTTTACCACCCTCAAAAAGAATGATATTGGATCCATGTTTTACTTCTTTTAAGGGTTGATCACTTGCTAATATTTCTTTCAAAAGAGAATCCATTCCAGTAAATGCTGTTGTTATCAATTCTTTTTGTTCAAGCATTGATTGAAACTCATAAGAATATACCATAATTCCGCTATTTTGATCGTATACAAACAGTCCATATAATTGTACATCCAATATATCTAAATGAAATATATGTGGATTTTTTAAGTATGTCCAAGAGAGATATCCAAAACCTATTGCTAAAAAAAGAGCATCCATACTACTAATATAAAGGTAGTCTATTAGTCTCATAATTCTTAATATACTAAATATAATAGTCCCTATAACTGAAAAAAGATATATAATGACTATCTGTCTAAGTAATTTTTTATTTTTACCTTTATTTTCCTTATATGTACGAATTAGATATTGTCCAAATACTAAAATAAATACAATAAAGTTGTAGGAATATAAAAAAATATAGAATGTTGGTGTTTTATGTTCTATTTGGACATAACCAGAATTTGGAATATATCCAACAACGTAATTATCTACAAATATAGCCCCTATAGTGAGTGCTCCTGCATAAAATGAAAAGATAATACTCTTCCAAGATATTTTTCCATTAGATATTAGATCTACAAAAATAACTAAAGACAAGGGTCCAATTATATAAAGTACATTTGATATTCGAAATAAATCAATATATATTGGAGATAAAGCAGATATAGTTCTATTTATCATCCAAAAAGCGAATGATAATGGTAGAACTTCAAGAAATATTAAAGTAATTAATCTTGTTTTAATGTAAGCACGAATAATCAAAATTGAAAATGAGAATAGAATAATGGCTGCAATTAATGGAAATATAAACATGTTGATAACCTCTTTTTATTATTCTTTTATTTGAGTATATTTTGTTGAAATTAAATCGTTTAAAATTCCAAATATAATTCCTACAATAAAGAATAGGATTGCAGGATAATTTCTTAAAAACGCAAAACTAGTACTGACAATTGCACCAATTAGAGCTCCACGAATAATAGAGTTAAGTATATTGTCTTTTTCTTTATAAATTTTTAAATCACCAGCAAAACCGATTACTATACCCATTATAAATCTGTTATACCACGCTCCAATTAAATAAATTTCAAGACTAGGTAAAAAAACTCTATTAGGAACGGTTAAAGGAGTTCCGAGTATGCAAATAATTCCAAAACACATCCCTAAAATTGTACTACATACTAATCGCTTTATATTCATAAATAGTATTAAGAATCTTAATTATTTAAAAAAAAGTCTTTTAATTGGAATTTAATAAATTAAGTTGAACTAAAAATTCTTTACAATTAACATTGATTAATATTTTTTAAATCATTTCCTTATCAAAATCTTCTATTTACATAATTTATACATACAAAGAAATGATAAGATGTTGATATTATCCAGTTACGCTCACCAATTCCACACCTCTCACTACGAAATCTTGATCAATATAGCAAACAAGAGCGTGACCTTTATGATTAAATACAATTGGTATAGGAAAAGATGTAGCTTCTTTCATAATGGTTTTTTTAATATACAGAGGGAGAATAGTTTTACACACTCTACAGTGAACATCAACTTTCTTAATTAAATCTGATTTAGGAAACTCTTCTATAATCCTATCAACTTCATTCTTAAATGGTTTGAATATAGCTGCTGTGGTATTTCCATAAGAAAGAATAACTTGAATATCATATATTTCGTGAAATTCTTCGTCAACTTTCTCTAAAAGCGCTTCAAGGATTTGAAATTGCACTTCTCTGTCCGAACCTATAGTATATATGAGATTATGTTTTCTAATATAAGCTATTTTCATATTTCCTTTATCAATATGAAAAAAAACATCGTCAGCTTTATTTCTTTTAACAATATGTAAATCTAAAATATAACTTTTAAAAGATCTAGGTGGTTTCCACTCAAATAAGGTGAGATCATCGCTTGAAATATTAATAAATTGCAAATGTTCTATGGTATTCTCCAGCATTTTCTTTAAAGAGTAATTAATTTTTTCTTGAAGTATAATCTTGACGGTTTGACTATATTCTTATTTAGTTTTATAAGTTATCTATATAAAATAAAAAAAGATATTTATATTTATCAAAGTAGAAAAAATTTTGAAAACCTCTAATTTTTATCAAAAATATTTAATCTTTAAGAATTAATGCTCTATTAAATTAATATAAGAATCACTTTTTTTTTTTAAAACGTTCTATACACTATATAAACTTATTTAAAAAAACGACTTGATTCAAATTGAATAAGAAAAGGATTTCTAAAGATTTAGATAAATTTGAAGAAACTAAGATCAAAGAAGAATATAGAAATCTCTCGTTCACTATAATTTTAGTTCAAGTTGAACACGCTGGAAATATAGGCTCGATTGCGAGATTAATGAAAAATTTTGATTTCGACGATTTGATTATTTTTAATCCTTTAGAAAATATTGAGAATATTAAAAGTCATAAAACTTGTGGATATGCAATGCATGGTAGAGATATCTTGCTCAATGCTAAAATAATTACTGTAGATAATAAAGACAATCATATATTTGAACTGAAGAATTTATTAAAAAATTTTGATCTAGTTCTTGCTACAACCGCAAAAGGAGAGAAATATTCAAACATTAAAAGATTATCTATATTTCCAGAGGATCTTGAAATCCCAATTTCTGAAAAACCACTTAAAATCGCTCTGCTTTTTGGAAAAGAATCGCGAGGATTAACTAACGATGAAATTAAGCTAGCAGATATCTTTTTGAGAATTCCTGCTAGTATTAAATATCCTACACTAAATTTATCTCATAGTTGTGGAATTATGTTATATGAAATATATAAAAAAATTAATGCGTTGAAATTAGGAAGAGGAAAAAGTCCTGTTTTGCTAGCTGATAAAGAAGATCGGATTATTTTATATAAATTTTTAAAGGAAATAATTGAAACTTTAAAGATCAGAAATTATAAAGAAGATAAAGTGTTTCAAGCATTTAAAAACATATATGAAAGAGCTCTAATATCTAAAAAGGAATTAAGTCTCATCCTCGGGCTTTTTTCAAAAATCGAAGCGATTTTAAAAGATGTGAAGCCATATGAAACCTAAATAGAAAATCGATATCTTATTTAGAATTTTAGAAATTTTTAATTAGGTTTAATAAAGTAATTGACGTAACTTAAAATTATCATATTAATTACGCAAAAATGTAAAGGAAAATTGAAAATGACAGAAGAAGTTTATCAGAATCTACAAAAACATCTTGATCAATTTCCAATTGGATATCCCGCCACTAAATCCGGAGTTGAAATTCGTGTATTGAAACATTTATTTACTCCTGAGGAAGCTAAAATAGCTACAAAAATGAAATGGACTTTTGAAACAGTAAATAATATTCATATGAATATTGAGATACAAATTTCGGTAGATGAATTAGAAAAAATGTTAGATACCATGGTCAGCAAGGGATTGATTAAATTTAAAAGGAAGGGAGAAAAGAAATATTATGCGATTATCCCTTTGGTAGTTGGAATATATGAAAATCAAGTTAATAAGCTTTCAAAAGAATTTATTGAAGATTTTGAACTATACAAAGATAACGAATTTGCATTGGAAATTATAAGTACAAACAATCTACAGGTACGTATAATCCCTTTAGAACAAAGTTTAACACCTGAGAATCAAGTAGCCAGTTATGATGAAATAAGAAAAATTATTGAAAACACAGAAGAAGATTCAATCGGTTTGGCAAATTGCATTTGTCGACAATCAAAGGATTTGCAAGGAGAACCTTGTAGTAAAACATCTGAGCGTGAATTATGTCTTCACTTAGGAAATACAGGTCGCTTATTTTTAGACCAAGGCTGGGCACGACCAATATCTAAAGATAAAGCTTTGGAAATCTTACTTAACTCTGAAAAAAATGGCTTGGTCCTTCAATCCGGAAATACTAAGAATCCTGAGTTTATTTGTATTTGTTGTAATTGTTGTTGCATATCTTTATCAAAAGCCAAAGATATCCCTCGTCCCGCCCAATTTTTAGCAAGTAATTTTTATGCAGAGATCTATAAAGAATTATGTATTGGATGTGGTACTTGTTTAAAGCGATGTCAGATGAATGCATTAAAACTAGTAAAAAATATTTCTAAAGTAAATTTAAAGCGATGTATTGGATGTGGACTTTGTGTCTCAACATGTCCCGAAGAGGCCATTCATCTATGTAAAAAAGAAACTGAAGTTATCCCCCCATCTACTGTTGATGATCTGTATTCTGAAATCGCTCAAATAAAAGAAGAACTCAGACAAAAAATGAAAAAATAACTAATTTTTAAGTATGCATATAATTTCTTCTTAGTTTTTTTCTTTATTTATTATATTTACCTATAGTTTTAGTTGCTCTTAATATCGCTCTCATTGTTTCTGAAGGCATATCCCTTGGAATTTCGCAGCCAAATGCCAACCAATATCCTCCTCCTTTAGCCGCTATTTTTATGTGCTCAGTACAATCTTCGTATATCGCTTTGGGAGTTGCAGTCATTAATTTATTATAATTTAGATTTCCCATAATAGTTACTTCATCTTTTAATAGATTTTTAGCCCATGCCAGATCGACTTGATAATCGAACTGGATAGCACCCCCAGGATTGGTTTCTTTAACGAAGGGAACACATTGCGGGACATATCCACAGCAATGAATCAGTGGGTACATGCCCATTTTTCTTATCTCACGGCATATTTTTTTTTCAGGTTCCAGTACAAATTCTTTGAAAAATCTCGGAGACATGAAATACCCTGCAGTCTCGCCCGCTCCAATAATGTCTGCACCTGCTTCATACATCGCCTTGGCTATCTCAATTGCCCAGTCGGCATACCAATCGAGTATCTCTTTAAACTCATCGGAGTGGTCGAGTACATAAAATAGAAGAAATGGATCTCCACCGCCTAATAATGCAGTCCCTTGGAAAGGAGCTTCTAACCAACCAATCAGAGGCACATCGTCTCCAACTTGTTTTTTTATAATTCTGATGGCCTTAATAGATTCTGCTAAACGACTGGGGCTCAACGGATCTGGCATTTTCAAGTTTTTAAAATCCTTATATAAATTTCCTTGAGATAATACTGGCTTTACGATTCGAGGAACATCATCATGAGGATACTCGCAGGTGGCCCCACATGCTTCAGCATATATCCCAACATCAGAAGAGAAACAACATGCATCCCATCCAAATGCATTATAAGCTTTCATCTGTCCTTCTGCCATTTTTTCCGCTTTACTTACATATTCAGAAAAAGGAATTTCTGCAAATTTAGCAGTAAATGTTTGGGCAAAAGGCATAAAAGGAACTCTATCAGGTTCATTATGCTTAAGTGAAATCATAACACGATCGTATGAAGTCATTTCAGCTTTCAGATCTTTCGAAAATTCTTTTACTTTTCCTATTAATTCGTTTACATCTTCAACATACGCATCAATATTGTATTTCTCTGCCATTGCACGAGATCCTGCCGGACCGCTAAGAATGGTCCGAATTTTATGGCGAACACCACGATTCCATAATTCCTGTTCTAATTTTGCTATTTCCGCTTGAGATTGCATAAGATAAATAGCTGATGCTACAATTCTTGCATTTGAATCAGTAGCAGCTTGAGCAATTTTTTCAGGGGATACATCTGAACCCACATCAATAACTTCAAAACCATGTGCCTTTAGATTAGCAGAAATGATTGCATTCCCTATAGTCCAAGGACCTCCCATAACACCTATTACCACTTTCTCCTCGGGACTTTTTATCTCATCCGAAACGGGAAGCGATCGAGCCCCTACTTCAAAAGCCGCAGCCGACACGACAATATCATCTAAATACATCCCCTCTTTCTTATACTTCCGACTTACAGATGTAATTCCATTAGAGAGCGCTTGTATAATCTCCTGCGGGGTATACCCTTGTCTCTTAGCTTTTCTCACAAGTTTTCCAATTTCTTTATATTTCCCTCTAAATGTTAATTCAGTAATCTCTTCAAGCAAATCACTTGATATCTTAATCAACTCTTTTTTTTCTATTTTATAAATGTTTATACCTAAATTATTAAAGTAAATTAAGTGATATTTGAATAATTGTCTATAAAAATATTTAGTTTTATCCCGTTTTTCTAAAAAAAGGTATCTCATAAGCTATAAGAGAATCTATATATATAAAAAAGACAATATTTTCTTCAATAATATTGTTTTTATTAGCATATTAAAAATAAGAATTTGACATGAAAACTGAGAATAATAAAGTTCATGAGGAATTATCAACAAAAAATTTTTTTGCGTTCGGTATTGGTCAATTTTCTGATGCAATTGCCCTCCAAATGTTTACGATTTATATCTTTACATTTTATTTTACTATAGTTGGATTAAATGTAAATCTCATAACAATAGGATTTATACTCTGGTCGATCTGGAATGCTATCAACGATCCTTTATTAGGGGCCTTATCGGATAGGACTAAAACTCGCTGGGGACGAAGAACACCATATATCGTTAGTGCGGTGGTACCCCTATGTATTGTAATTATTCTGCTTTATACACCTCCAGTGGGAATTCCTATGGCTTCATTTGTGTATTTTCTTATTGTCATGATATGCTTCGATACATTCTTTACGATGTACGATTTAAATTACTGCGCTCTTTTCCCTGAACAATTTCAGGATTTAAATCAGAGAGCAAAAGCAAGTGCCATTAAACAACTGTTCACTATTATTGGATTGATGTTCGTTTTTATAGTACCTACCATCATCATCCCTGACTTGACTAATAAAAAATATTTTATAAATTATATGTATGCTGCCCTTACCATGGTTGTGTTCATAATAATTGGGGCATTTATTCTAATAAAATTCGGAATAAAGGAGAGAGCAGAGTTTTCTGAAGATTACAAAACTGCTCCTCCCATCCTAAAATCGCTTAAATTTTCTCTAAAAAATAAAAATTTTAGAATATTCATCGTAATGAATTTGTGTTATTGGTATGTAGTTGGAATGCTACCAATCATCACACCACTTTATGGAAGATTTGTTTTAGGTATTGGAGAAGGCGAAGCTTATTTATTGGGATTATTATTAGCATTAACATTT
>JBHLLE010000162.1:0-7427 GCA_048885945.1 Candidatus Hermodarchaeota archaeon
AAATTAAATGCAATGAATTTTCAGATGATTGAAGATCTTCATGCTGTACTCGATGATTTAATGGTAAATTTAGATTGTCGTGTTCTTATATTAAAAGCTGAAGGACGTGCTTTTTGCGCTGGACTTGATTTGAGAGAATCCACGGTGCTTCAATCTAAAAAAAAGCCACCTGAGTTAAAGGAAAAATTTTTCTTTGCCAGAGCTCCAGACAAAGATATAATAAAAGCAAAAATGTATGGTCAATGGCGAACTTCACATCTGATGCCTAAGATGAGAAAAATTAGTCAACCTATAATTGCCCTCGTTCAAGGGCCTGCTACCGGTGCAGGATTTACCTTTACTTTAGCAGCAGACATCAGAATAGCGGGAGAAAACGCAAAATTTGCTAATTCTTTTATTAATATAGGTTTTTCTGGTTCTGATTTGACTAGTAGTTACCATCTCCCACGACTCATTGGTTTGTCACGAGCTGCTGAAATTCTTTATACTGGGCGTTTTGTAGAAGCTGAAGAAGCATTGAAAATAGGCCTTGTTTATAAAGTAATCAAAGGTGACGAGAATCAATTAATGGGAGCAGCAATGGAATTAGCTGAAGAATTATTAGCAAAAAGTCCACTTGGTCTCCGAATGACTAAAGAAGCTGTTGTTTTAACCATGGATTCCCCCAGTTTAGAGACAATATTACAGCTAGAAAATCGTGCGCAAATGCTTTGTTCTACTTCGTCAGATCTAATGGAAGGAGTTAACGCGTTTTTCGATAAACGAAAGCCAAAATATCCAAAATTATAACTATTTCAACTGAGTGTGATAATAAATGGAATTTGAGACGATAAAATTTGAATTAAGGGAGGACGGGATTGGGATACTAACTTTAAATCGACCGGATAAATTAAATGCGATATCTTTCCAAATGGAGGACGAACTCCACCAAGTTTTAGATAATTTGATGATAAATTTAGAATGTAGAGTTTTAATTTTAAAAGGAGAAGGAAGGGCTTTTTCAGCAGGAACAGATCTACAAGAAGGATTGATCTTAAATTCAAAGAAAACTCCAGAGGGATATGATAAATATATTTGTGTAGGTATGTCAGAACCCGTCAAAAGAAAAATGTACCACCAATGGTATATTACAAGTATAATTCAGAAAATGAGAAAAATATCTCAACCAATTATTGCTGCTTTACATGGTGCGACAGCAGGGGGAGGACTTGGTTTTGCAATGGCTGCAGATATTCGTATTGCAAGTGAGGATGCTAAATTTATTAATGCTTCTATAAATGTTGGAGTTAGTGGAGCTGATATGGGAGGCAGTTATTTTCTTCCACGACTCATTGGTCTGTCTCGAGCGACAGAAATTCTATATTCTGGACGAGCAGTTCCAGCAAAAGAAGCAGAAGATTGCGGGTTTATTTTAAAGATTGTAGAGAAAGAGAATTTATTTAACGAAGCTATCAAAATTGCTCAAGAAATGTTAACTAAAAGTCCACTTGGTCTTAGAATGACTAAAGAAGCTATAAATTTATCTTTAGATTCTCCAAGTTTAGATAATATTTTGCAATTAGAAAATAGTTCTATTGTAGTATCATTTTGTTCTAAGGACATGAATGAGGCTGCTACTGCTTTTTTTAGTAAAAGAAAGCCTAAATATGGTTTAAAATAAAAAAATTAAATTTCAACTTTTTACCACTTTTTTTTGATCGAAAAGCATTATTAATGAATTTAGTTTGCGTTCAATTATCAACATCTTATTGAATTAAATAAAAGTAAAGGTGATTTTTTTAAATGTTAGAAAAAATGTGGTATAAATTAGCTAGAGTAATCATTAAATCTGGAAAATTGCCCATTCCTGTTGCTGATACTCTATGTGATTTATTAAAATTAATTATTACTGAAGAACAAGCTGAATTTATAATTAAAGTTTTTAAAAGTAAACCATCCTTAAATATGGAAGAAATTAAGGCAATTTCAGATTTAGATGATGTTTCTATAAAGAATACATTAGATGATTTAATGAATAATGGAATAATTTCAGGAACCAAAAGTAAAAGTACAGGTATTTTGGTTTATCGTCTTATGCCTCCTTTTCCTGGAATTTTTGAACGACAATTCATGAGAGGTGAAATAGGCGAAAAACAGAAAAAATTAGCTTTAATTTTTGATACTTTATTTTCTGATTGGAGTTCTGGAATTCAAAAAAATTACGATTCTATGTTAAAGGAATTCAAAAATTCTCCCCCAATTAATAAAGTTGTACCTGTTCAAGAAGAAATTGGTGTTGGTAACGAAGTAGTATTACCTTCTATGGATGTAAGAAAAATAATAAATAAGCACGAAGATATTGCTTTAACTCATTGCTATTGTCGTCACGAAAAAAAATTGCTTGGAGATCCTTGTAAGTTAAACGCCCCTATACAAACCTGTCTTTTATTTGGAAAAAACGCTCAATTCTCTATTGAATATGGCTTTGCTAAACCAATCAAAAAAGAAGAAGCTCTAGAAGTATTAAGTAAAGCTGAAGAATATGGACTAGTTCATAAAGCATTTCATATATTGCAAGATCCAGAAAGAGACGAAGAAGCTATATGTAATTGCTGTAAATGCTGCTGTGGTGTTTTTCAATTACATTATAGGGGTGTAGCTCCAATTCATACAATTACTTCTTATAAAGCAATCGTGAATAAAGAAGAATGTATTGGATGTGAAACTTGTGTTGAAAAATGTCCTATGGAAGCAATTGAATTAATCGACAATATAGCTGAAATAAATGAAGATAAATGTATAGGATGTGGCGTTTGTTCTCATTTCTGTCCTCAAAACGCTCTAAAATTAGAGAATACGGGATCTAGGAATGTTTTTGTACCTCCCCCAATTTTAGAATCCCCTATAAAAAATCTTTAATTTTTTTTTTAAGAAAGAAGCCTAAATTTCTTTAAGAAAATTAATTATATATTGATTGACTTCTGGTGCTTTTTCTTTTTCAGAAGAATGTCCTGTTCCTACAATTTCAATTAATCTACTATTTGGAATCCTCTCGTGAATTTTTATACTCATAGATTTTGGAAGTTGACGATCGTGTGATGCACACAAAATTAAAGTTGGAACAGTTATCTCATGTAATCGATCAAGAATAGATAACGACTTTATAGCTTCGATTTGATTATTTAGGTCTTCTGGTGTTGCTATATCTTCAATTGTGTTTTTTATTAAATCTTCTGCAGAAAATAATCCATGTATTTTAAGATTAGGATTTTCTCGCATTAATTTGATAAAATTACGTGAATATCCCATTCTTGCTGTATCAAAGAAATATTTATATGGATCTTCTAATTTTGAATAATAACCTTTTATTCTATGTTCTCGATATAATTCTAAACCAGATTTATCCATAGGTAAATATGCTGTTGTATTTATTAAAATGAGTTTTTTTACGCGCTTTGGATACTTAATTACAAAATTTTGTACTATCATACCCCCTAATGAAGTACCAAGAATGTTAGCATGTTCTAAATTTAAATGATCCATTAAGTCTGAAATATCTTGAGCATAAATATCCATTGTATAAGGTCCCAGAGGACGATCAGATTTTCCTGCTCCTCTATTATCAAAAACAATCACTTTGAAATGTTCGCTTAACGGTTTTATTTGTCCGATATAAGTTTCTTTCTTAGTTCCAAATCCATGAACTAAAAGAAGAGGTTCACCTTCACCATAAATCTCATAGCAAATTTTTAAACCATCTAAATTAGCATAATTCATCGTATGCTTAAAAAATCTTTTTTTAATTTAATTCAAATTAAATAATATAGTTATAATTATCATTGTTAAAATAAAAAACTCTATTCTTTAGATTCAAAAAGCCATAAATTTAAATATTTCTTCCTTAATTCTTTAGCTAATTTTGGATCTAACACATTTAAGCACGCAAAAATATCAGATGGATTTAAAGGATTTTGGAGTTTTAAAATAATTCTTTTTTTATCAAATATATCGTAATAAGTAGGATTTCTCAATAAAGTATATTTCATTTCAAATCCATCTATTTCTTCTGACAATCCGTATAATTCTTCTAATTTATTAACTACGCTGAGATATAATTCTTTTTTGCCTATTTCATTAGAATCTGAATATGAAAAATCTCCAAAATCAAAAGAAAACAGAAATTTAACATTAACTCCTCTTTTCAACGCTTTAAATAATTCTTCAGATATTCTTTTTAAAAATTGAATTCTTTTAACCGTTTTTCGATTCAAATAAATCGTTAACAATAACTCTTCTTCTAACTCTCTAAAACACCTAAGATATAAAGATTCTATGGCATAATATCCTAAAGCTGTAGACCAAAAAATTCTGGACGATTCTTTGATTCCTACTAAATTTGATTTATATAATTGAGTCTCTAATTTTTTAGCTTTGTTAATCAATAAAGATATTTGTTTCTGATTTTCATCCTTTAGATGATTAATTAAATTATGAAGTGCGAGATTTGGAGAGATGGGACTATATCGTTTAGGACGAGAATCGTCAATTCTTATCATCCCCTTCTCTTTTAAATCTTCCAAAACTTCGTAGATCCTCCCACTGGGAACTCCCGATTCTTTACTAATTTCTCTGGCAGTAAGATTTTTAGTTGGTAATAAAGAAATATACGAGTTTACTTCATATGTGGAAATTTTTAAACTTTTTAAAAATTCTTTGAGTTCTGTAATTAAATCTTCAGACATTATTTTTCCAGATTACATAAACTTCTTATAACAACTTATTATTATTCAAAAAATAATATAAATGTTGATTTATTAAGGACTAGTTTAAAATGACTATTTAAAGCGTTATAAAATGGCTATATTATAAGTTTAAAACGATTTTGATGGAAAAATCTCTTAAATTTGATAATAAATAAGATTAAAAAAAAAATTAATCGTATTGAAAAAGAATTTCTTTTAATTCTTCTGCAAATCCTCCAAGTCTACCCGCAGTTATTGAAATTTCTTCCATTGAGGCCGTCTGTTCCTCTGAAGAAGACGTGATTTCTTCAATAGCTTTTGTTGTAGAATTTATATGAGCTATAATATTCTCAATCTTTGTTCTAGAGTTAAAAACCGCATTTTTCGATTCTTCAGCTAATTTTCTTACCTCTTCCGCAACCACAGCAAAACCTCTCCCGTATTGTCCAGCTCGACCTGCTTCTATACTAGCATTTAATGCCAATAGATTTGTTTGTTCTGAAATTCCTGTAATAACTTTCATAATCTCTTGTATATCCTGTGTGGATAAAGCAATTTCTTTACTTTCTTTTGCTAGATTCTGAGTAATAGCAGATATCTCTTCTGCTGCTGTATTTACTTCAAGAGCTCCTGATGCTAATTCCGTAGCAATATTTGCGACGTTAATACTTGAGTTTTTAGCTGTTGAAACTATATCATCTAACTTTTTATAGATATCTTTGTTTTTTTTATCGAGGAAAAAAGTAAATGCTAAGATCAATAAAATAGTAGCTATGCAAATCTCAGAAATTACAGAAAGACTTAAAGCTGATTGTTGTTCAAATGTAACCTTTTCTGGATTTACAATACCGCTGTAAACTGAAAATGTAATTGATTCAAATATTTCGAAACTTAATTCTATTAATACTATAAGCATAAATAAATATCTATTAGAACCAGTTTTAATTGGATTTTTTTTGTATATTTTAAGAAATAGATGTAAAGCTACAAGAAAAGCTATTGATGTGATTATAAGCTTAAAAAGACCGAATAATAAACCTTGGATTTCAACCATTTTTTAAATTTACCTCTTTTTTTTCTAGATTTTTAACTTCGAGATAAAGATAAGAAAAACCTATAATCAATCCTGAGCAGAAAATAAGCACTCCTGTTATATGCAATGTAAGTCCTAATGCATAAAATTCAGTATTATCAAATGATAACGTTAAGAAAATCGTTCCAATACTGCGAATTATTAAACCTGAAAATCCAAAACCTATAAATGTCCATCCTTTATTTTTAAACCATACATTCCATCCCGCGATTAAAATTACGATGGCTGCAATCATTACAAAACTAAAACCGTAAATTTGAGTTAAAAACTCTCCGTACGAAATTTGTTCTTGAATTATCAATTCATTATCCCCATAATATTAGACAATAAAAAAAATAAAACTCTATATATAACAAAAAAAATTTTATTTAAAATTATGTTTTAAATAAAAAGAGTAAAAGTTATTCCTTCAGATAAAATATAATTTGTCTCATGAATTTTTATTAGTTTAATACAAAACAAGAGAATATTATATAATATTTTCAATTCTTGCATTAAGTAGACAAAAAGAAAGTGAAAAGGCTAAAATTAAATAGCTCCTTGATGTTTTAATTTTCTCTTTAACTGTTTTTCTTTAATTTGATTTTTTGCCTCTAAGATTAACCCATATAAATCGTCAAAATCTTTTGGAGGTTCTGAAATTTTATCTTTTTTAATTAGCTTTATCGCGTCTGCAGGGCAAGTAGCGATGCAATTTCCGCATCCAATGCATCGAGTTTTCTTGATTGAAGATATATCATCAGAAAGAATAATTGCATCCATTTGACAACGGTCTACGCAAACTCCACAACCAGTACATAATTCCTCGTTTATTACCGCGTAATAATTATTTCCCGCGAGTTTCGAAGGTTGATGTAAATATTTCAATCCCGCAGTCAGTCCGCAACAACAGGTACAACATCCGCAGAAAAAATTTGGTTTTTCAGTATTCTCTATATTAATTATTAAGCCATCTTCTTCGTTTTTTTTTAATACTTCAAGAGCTTCCTCTTTGCTTATTTGTCGAGCCCATCCATGATCGATGTATAATTGAGCAATCCAATCAAAAGCCATACAAATTTCTCTACGCTCAGTAATTTTGCAAGGATGCCCAACCAAGTCTCTGCCTTTTTTACAAAGACAATCCGTCAAGGCAATGGGTTGTTGAGCATTTTCAAAGATTTTTCTTATATCTTCGTAAGTCGCTATATTAATTTCGCGATTAATACTCTGTTCTATAGGTACTGTGCGAAGCTGTGAGATTTTACTACGCATCATCTCAAAACCAAATGCCTCCCTAATATATCGAAAAACATCCTTTACTAAGTCTTTATCAAGACGCGATAATTGGTATTCATAAAATCCTACCACGAGGGGTGCGTTTGCGTAATATTTTATTCCATCTTTCTTTTTATAATTGAGGGTTCCCGCCTTTACCATATTATCCAGAAATGTTTCTAAATCATCCAATGAATTTGTTTCATTCTTTAATCTCTCATAAATACGATCTAAAGGCTCCCATTTCCAATTCAAATTCATAGCCATTTTGGCCTGTTGAGGCTCAAATATTTTTTTTAATATTCTTATTTCAACACCTGACTTAGTAGGTGGATACCCAATAGGCATTTTATCAA
>JBHLLE010000163.1:0-2316 GCA_048885945.1 Candidatus Hermodarchaeota archaeon
ATTTATCCATATACAAGAAGGAAATTGGAGTGATGGTCTTACATATGGATGGATTCAGGGGAGTGGTTCTTTTTCGGATCCCTACAGAATTGAGAATATGACAATTGATGCTAGTAGTTCTCTTACAGGATATGGTATTTTTATAAATGATACTACAGATGATTATTTTATTATTCAAAATTGTACTATAAACAATGCGGATGTAGAAGATGGTGCCGGGATTTTCCTCCTAGATACTAACAACGGAACATTATTTAATAATACTTGTTCAAATAATTTTATTGGAATACTTTTAGAAGCTTGTGAAAATTGTACAATTTTAAAAAATAATGCAAACTATAATGATGAAGAAGGAATGACAGTTGCGGAATGTAGCGACACACTCATTAAAGGAAACGATATGATTAACAATGTATTTGCAGGATTGGATTTAGATTCAAGTAGTGATTCTACTCTTAAAGATAATGATATATCTTACAATGGGGAAGATGGAATAGAAAATCCTGTGGAAATGGATTTCTTTAATACACTTATCTCAAAAAATAAAATAATTGGAAATGGAAGATATGGGTTATTAATAACCTCTGAAGCCGCTGGCGGTTCTACAACAAATTTTAAATGGAATAATATTAGTGGAAATACCATAAACGAAAATGGATTTGACGGAATTGCTTTTTATGCAGGTGCAGATGGTTGTAATATATATTTTAGTAATAATACTATTTCCAATAATACTTTATATAAAAACGGAAAAAGTGGAATTTCTATAATTGTGACAGCAGAAAAACCATTATATGAAGCGCAGTTTAGTTATAATAATATAACAGATAATTTAATAATTGATAGTGGAATAGATGGGATACATTTTGAAGAAGAAGCGTTAGATGAAGGAACGGCAAGATTTTTCAATAACACCATTGAGGGAAATAATATTACTACAAGTGGATATAATGGAATATCTGTGGATTTAAAGACAGATGATGATCCTAATGATTCTGATAGTAATTCAAATTTTAACTATAATTATCTCTCATATAATGTTATTAATAGAAGCAGTATGAGCGGAATAAACTTCACCGCAAATATGGTTAGCTATGGTGAAACAAATTGTAATAATAATACAATTGTAGGAAATATATTAATTAATAATGGATATTACGGAATATTTCTATATGAATGCTTTAATTCAACTATTTTAAACAATAATATGACATATTGTGGAATGGGTCTTTCATTTCATCATAATAGCTCGAAAACAGTTGAAGAAATAACCTCTAATAAAATTGATCTTACGAATCTAGTAAATGATAATCCTATCTATTATTATACCAATGAAGTCGATTTAGGAGCAAGTGATTTTTCAATACCTGGACAAGTAATTTTAATTAATTGTAACGATTCGATAATATCTAATTTAAATGTCTCCTATGGATCAGTCGGTTTATTGCTCCATAAATGTAAAAACAACACCCTCTCTAATATAAACGCAAGGGGTAATACACTTTACGGTATTTCTTTATCTCTTTCTATAAATAATACCATATCAGAAAATAATTTGACTTATAATGGATTAGCGGGAATAAACCTTAATCAATATAGTCATAACAACAGTATATCAAACAATAACGTAAGTTATAATATGTATTATGGAATTTCTATTATATATAGTAATTATACTAACATTTTGGAAAATAATGCTAATTTAAACGAAGATAGCGGATTATACTTATTTGATTGCCATCACACCTTTATTTCGGATAATATTATAAACGAAAATCAACTATATGGTGTTTTTCTAGAGACTTGTAATAATACTCTTATTTCTGAAAATACTATAAATGAGAATCAAGATAGTGGAATTTATTTATATGATAGTCATAATAACACTATTTCTGATAATATAAACACTATTAATAATAATTTTTATAATGGTATTAAATTGGAACATAGTAACAATAATACTATTACTAGAAATACAATTCGTTTTAACGATATAGGTGTTTATTTCATAGATTCTATTGGTAATATTTTAACAGGCAATGATTTAAGAGGAAATGGTATATATTGGTTAGAAAACATTAATTCTAAAGGAAAGAATTTCATTTCTGGAAATATTAGAGATGAATCTTCTATTATTGGAGGGGGTGGTGGTGGAAGTAGTTCAAGTACAAAAGTTCAACCAATTGATGAATTTTTAATTATAATAGCGATTCTAATACCAATATTTTTAGTTGTGGCGTTTGCAATAGTAGGAACAAGATATTATCAGAAATCCAAACAGAGACTAAAAGAAAAAGAAAAGGAAATTGAAATCTT
>JBHLLE010000163.1:2326-7413 GCA_048885945.1 Candidatus Hermodarchaeota archaeon
TTCTGGTATTACTCTTACTATTGGACTTCCTGATACAGTTGCTATTACAACTTCATTAACAATTGGTTCTGCAACGCCAAAATTGAAATCTTAAAAATCACGAAAAAGAAGCTTACAGACGACGATATTGAAATAACTAAAGAGAGATTATTATGTTTAGTGCATAAAGGACCAATAGAAGGTATGACATTCGTTTGTCCTGAATGTAAAGCCTTCTATTGTGCCAAATGTTATTACGCAGTTAAGGAGATTGAAAACTCGTGTTGGTCTTGTGGAAAACCTTTAGATCCTACTAAACCAGTAAAACTTATTAAAGAAAAAATGGAAATCGAAGGAAAATATAAAAAAAAAGCAACGAAAGGAATTATTGAGCAAAAACCAGGTCCAAGTGAGTCTAATTCTAAAGATCAGTAATTAAATTTTTTTTTTAAAAGATTAATTTATTTTTCAGTAGGATTTTTAATTAAATGGATTTATAATTGTTTTTTTTATGGAATAATTCTTACACACTGATTTACATATACCCGGACAGATTTCAGGAATACATCTTGCCTCGTCAATGTAATATTCTAATTCTCGTTCCTCTGACGAAAGATTGCTATCTTTTGCTCCTTTTTTCTTTTTATCTAAGTAAAGTGCATTTATAGCGGGACAACCTAAAAATTCGATACATTCGTTACATTTAACGCACGAATCTGTTATTTGATATAATATTTGACTATTTTTTTTTTTAGAAACGGTATCCTTTTCTTTTCTTAGCCTTCTTTTCTTTTCTAAAGCACACTCTTCATTTACTACAATGATTTTTGTTCCTTTTTTAAGTAAATTATTCGTAAATATTCTCTCTAATCTCGGAAGGTCGTATGAACCAGTTACAATAAGATTTTCAAGCTTTAATCCTTCCAACATTTCTATTAGATCAATTCTAACTTTATCAGTTTTCGATTCTACTCCATGATGTGTAATTAATTCTTTTGGAGTATCAATAGTTTCTTGTTGTCCTGTCATTGCTGTCCAGTAATTATTAAAAATAATAATGGTTAGGTCAATGTCGTTCTTAATTGCATTTAAAAGTGGTTGGAGCCCCGTATGAAAAAAAGTGCTGTCTCCAATAAATGCGATGAGTTTTTGCTTCTCTGGATCAATAACATGGGCCATTCCATTAGCAATTCCTATTCCAGATCCCATGCTTATTACCCAATCTATCATTTGATACGGGTAAGCTTCTCCCAAAGTATAACATCCGATATCTCCTCCATATATAAACTCTACACCTTTTTTTTTTTCTAAATCTTGAACCACTTCTTTTAACGTATAAAAAATAGGACGATATTGGCATCCTGGACAAAAGGTTGGTTCCCTTATTGGTAAATGAGGTAAAACTTCTTTTAAAGCTTTTTCTTTTTTTTCTATATCTTCAAGAAGCTCTTTATTTTTAACTAAAAAGAAGTTTGAGAAAAATTTCATAATTACATATGTATTTAATTCTCCAATATTAGGTAAATAGTCTTTTCCATGGATTTCTAGATCTCTTTTTGTATCACAGAAATTGCAAAACACGCTTTTTGAAAAGGTTTCAATGAAAGGTTCAAGCTCTTCTACAATTAACAATTTTTGAAGTTTATATTCGTTCGCAAAATGACAAATCTCCTCTCTATTTATTGGAAATATTAAACCCAGCTTTAGAATAGGAGGATAAATTTTCAGCTTATTACACGCTTGTACTACATAACTATAGCAAATACCACTTGTTATTATTCCAATTTTGTAATTCGCATTGCTTAAAGGATTAAATTCTAATTTTGAGACTTTAGATATATTCAATAAATAAAATATTTTCTTATTTCTAGCAATTTGAGATACTTTTTCGAAATATTTTTTCTGGTTTGATAAGGCTTTACTTAACGTATTGATATAGCGTTTCGTATCCTTTTGAAAATATCCCACATTTGATGTATTCTCTAGTTCTCCATATTCCACTATTCCGTAGCTATGACAAAGGCGAGTAGTAACGTGAATATATATGGGAATATTAAATAATTCTGATAATCTTAATCCTTCTTTTATAAAATCTTTGCATTCTTGAATTGTTGCGGGTTCAATTATCGGAATTTTTGTATGAAGTGAATACAAACGATTGTCTTGTGCATTAGTAGAAGACAATATTCCTGGATCTCCCCCGCACAATATTACCATCCCTCCTCTTACTCCCGAATAAGGAAAGGTATGAAGAGGATCCGCGGCAACATTTAATCCTAGATGTTTAAACATCACAACGCTCCGGACTCCTGCCCAACTTGCTCCTACACAAGATTCTAGCGCAACTTTTTCGTTAAGCGAGTAATCAAACGTAAAGTGATCTGAAGTTTCTGAAAGATACTTTAAATAATCTCCCACTTCACTTAAAGGCGTTCCAGGATAATTTGCAGCGAACTTAACGCCAGATTCAAAGATTCCTCGAGCAAAAGCCTCATTACCCGATAGTAATCTCTTTTTTCCGGGATCATCCTTAAAAAGTTCACTTAGATTCAATTTTATTCTTTCTTATGATTTTTAAAATAGAATAGATTTTCTCAAGTAATTAAAACATATTATATCTTAAAACTTTCTTATGATAATTTATATTTATAATATTTAAGTAAGAGTTTCTATTTGTATATTTTTAACATGAGATATTCGAGATATTCAAGACTCTTGGACTATATTTTTCTATATTAATATCGAGACCTACATAAAAATATAGTAAAAAAAAAGGATTTATATTGTAGATATCCTATTTTTAATTAAATTTTACCTTTTAAAACGAAAAATCTATTACAATTATTTTTCATGTAGAATATTAAGTTAGTAAATTTCCAGAGTAGTGAATCTGATGAAGAATATTAATAATGTATTATTTTTATGTAGTGCAAATATCTGTCGTTCTGTTGCGGCAGAATTTATTGCAAAATACTTTAAAAGAACTCAATATGTTGCTGAATTAATGAATGTTAATTTCGATTCTGCTGGATTATATCTTTATAATAATTTTGCATATGAAGGAACTATAAAATATTTGAAGAACAAGAATATTGAGTTAAATGGATTTAAACCAAAAAGAATAGAAATTGAATTAGCAAGATTACAAGATCTTATTCTATGTTTTGAAGAAAAAAGACATGTTAGAAAATTACTGAGAAGATTTAAAAATCTGAAAGACATTGAAAAAAAGACATTTTTATTATTAGATTTTGCTGGAGAAACTATTAATAAAGAAATTGAAGACCCTTTAGGTTTTCCACCTGAGGAATACAAAAAAACCATGGAAAGAATTGAAAGTGCTGTGTTAGAATCAATAAAAAAGATTATTAAACTAAATCATAAGTAAAAATTAATCTTTTTTTTTTGGGTTACTTTCGAAAAGTTCAGATAAATTCAATCTCTCTGTTAGGTTTATTTTTTTAAAATAAAATGTAACTTCTCATTTAATTGAAATATCATATATCTAAAAAGGTTCTTATGATAAATTATTTTTATTACATTTAATTAAGAGTTTTTAATTATCTTTTTATTATTAAAAGTAGGTTCTTTCTAAATTATAGGGTGTAAAGTCATAAATTGTATTGTTTTTCTTACTCATTAAAACACGAAAATGAGGAATAATTAATAATTCTTTTTCCTTAAATTGTATTTCCAAAAAAAATTTTTAGAAAAACTTTACAAAATTGAGACTAAAATTTCTAATTTAATTAAAAAGAGCTAACTGAATTAAAATCAACATAGTCCATCATTTATTATCTAATAAAGAAGGTATATATGCAAAAATTATGTCAATTAATTCTTGAGCTGTGTTGAATATTGCTGTATTAGAAGGACTTTGAATCAATTCATTACGAAATCTGAGGTCAAATTCTTTCATAAATTTATTTAAGCAGTCCATAAGATAAATAGACCTCTTTGAAGCAAGGAGCCCTACTACGAATAGCTCACTTTTTTCAATTAATAAAATTCCCGATTCTAAATCGAGGCTTTTTATACCTCCTTTTAATAAAATTTCCATACTCATTCTCTCCGTGGCATTTAAAATCATCGAAAAGAAATCTTGATTTATTATTGGAGGATTCCACGAATGAGAAAAGAGCGGATAACCTCCAGTTCGATGTATTGCAATTAATGTGTAAGCTTTAAAAGGTAAAATAAAAAAAATTTTAGGCTGCTTTAAAATCATATAAATAATTATAATCGCTCCTATAATTGCAATAATATCAGCAATTATTACGAAAAAGGGATCAATAAAAATCAGTGTATATATAAAGAAGTTGATAGGGCCCATAAGCGTAAATCCAACAAGGAAATAATATGTTTGTTTCTTTAATTGGGCGGGTTGTTTAAACCAAACAAGCAAAGACCATGAATATAGAAGGACTATTACATATAAGATCATTATTGTTGAAATAATTAGGACTTCTATTGACCAATTAAAAGTTGGATATCCAAATTCAACAGTTTGCTTTAATACATCAGGTTGAAATGCTAAATACAATAAAAGGAATCCTAAACCAAACGCAAGACTGATTTTAATAGTACCAATTTTTTCTTTTGTAGTATAATCTATAAAAATTACTGCAAAGAGAGCGATAGGAAATATTAGGATTGTGTAAATTCGACACAAAAAAGAATTCATAAACATAAAAGCGAGTCCTTCTATTGTATAATAAAGAGCCAGGATAATCCAAACGAGACCAAAAAGTAGTAATGGCTTCAATTTTTTAATTTTCGCTTTAATCTCTAAGATAATGCCTCCAATCATAAATGTAAAGCCTGTGATGAAATCTATAATAACTTCCGGACTTAAATTTAACATCATAATACCAAAAAGATCTTTTTGTCCTTCCTACTGAAGTTTATATAATTAAAATATTATAACACCACAGCTTAAAAAAAATTCGATTATAAGCTATTATTTTGCAAATTAATAAAAAATGAAAAAATTAGTCAAAATCAGAAAACCACAAATCCAATCAATAAGAACTTTTATGATTCATTAGTAAAAAGAAGATATATTAAAATGTGTTTAACAAATATGGTTTTTGTAAATAGCTATTGAA
>JBHLLE010000164.1:0-7371 GCA_048885945.1 Candidatus Hermodarchaeota archaeon
TATTGGATTATTATCGCCACTTATTTCAATAAACTTTTTAACATCTTCTTTTGTTATTATTTTTTTTATTGTAACTTGTTCCAGCATCTTCTTCCAAATGTTTTCATTTATTAGTATAATATTTATAATTTTTTATTTTCTATTTTAAAGATTTAATTACAAGAATTCTTAATTTATGAAGCAAATTCAAATTTTCTCATTAGAATTGAAAATTTTTTATGCGATATTTTATTTTATAAATATTATTATTTAAAAAGACCTTATTATTTTTAATAAAAATAAACAAGAAAAATTCTTTTTTAAAGGTAATAGATTTGTCATTTCAAGAAAAGAAAATTGTAGTTACTGGAGCCGCTGGTTTTATTGGAAGTAATTTAACTGATAGACTTCTTGAATTAGGAGCTCAGGTTGTAGGTGTTGATAATTTATTTAATGGAAGGCTCGATAATCTAGAAGACGCAATGAATAATAAGAACTTTAAATTTCATAAGGGAGACATTAGAGATTTAAATTTTCTTTTAGATATTTGTGAAGGTGCATCCATAATTTATCACGAAGCAGCATTCGCAAGTGTTCCTCAATCCGTTAAAATGCCCGAAAACTGTAACGATGTTAATGTAAATGGTATTATAAATATATTGAATGCTGCTAGAAGAATGGATGTAGATAAAGTAATTTTTGCCTCTAGTTCTTCTGTTTATGGTGAAACTCCTGGTTTAAAAAAGAATGAAGAGATGAGAAGGGTCCCTATTTCGCCATATGGTGTTGCAAAACTCGCTTGTGAAGCCTATATGCAATCCTTTCATCACGTTTATGGATTGAAAACTACTTCACTTCGATATTTTAATGTTTTTGGTCCAAGACAGAGAGACGATTCGCCTTACACGGGAGTAATAGCAATATGGTTCAATAGGGCTCGTGGCGATCAAAATTTAATAGTTTTTGGAGATGGAGAGCAATCAAGAGACTTTACTTATGTGAAGGATGTTGTCCAAGCAAACATATTAGCAGGGGAGAAGGATGCTCCAGGAGAGATATTTAATATTGGTGCTGGTAATCCAATTAGTTTAAACAATCTTGGAAAACTAATTTTAAAACTAACAGGTAAAGAACATTTAAAACTTGAATATACTGATCCAAGACCAGGAGATATAAAACATAGTTTTGCAGATCTTACAAAAGCTCAAAAATTGCTTGGATTTCAACCAAAATACGATCAAGAGCAAGGACTTCGCGAGTATTTTAATTGGTATGTCAAGAAATTTAATATTGATTTAAAAATTAATTAATTTTTTTAGAACGAATTAAAATAATAATCACAGTATTCTAAACGCTCTGGGAGCCAGTTAAATAAATGAGTAACGTATATATCAACGTTATTATCCCACTTTTCGTATAAGTGTACAGGATTCCACTTCTCAGTATCAATCTCTAAAATATCTTTAATATAATTATAGTTATCTGTTAATAAATCCATAATAAATTCATCTGTCCATAGTTCATTTCTTAAGAAAATCCATCTTTCTTTACACGCGCTCTTAAATTCTGTATTCTCTAACAATCTATCGTATAAATGATTAATTTCACGAATTTCTTTTTCAGGATTATTTTTTGCATCGTGTGTATTAGACATCCACTGTCCCATAGAATAATCATAATCCCATGGAAATAAATAGAATTTATTTGGATAGGTGTCTCTAATTATAAAATAGTTTTTGTTCCAAAAATCTTTATGAGCTATAAAATAGTTAAAAAGATAAAAATCAATTAAATTCAACTCGTCAAATCTAGAAAAAATTCCATTTTCAGAATCAAAAAAAGTATCGTCATCGGAATTAGCTATAAAATTAATTAAATCAGTCATCATCTCATCCATAATAAAAATGCCCTCATCTTCATTTGGCCAATCTTGTTCCCAATTAGTGGATAAATATGAAGTTAAATAACTAGGATATTTAACTTGGAATATTACACTCGAGTGTATATTGTTTTGTGCATCGTCTAAACCAAATAGTTTTCTTTCATTTTTTTCTGAAAGAAGATATAGTCCTTGAAATTCTCCATTTAAGTATAGGCAAACATACTTTGATTCAATAGGAACTACCGTCGGATTATAATCTTCTAAACTGTTCCAGATATCCATACTCGTTTTTATTTTTAATCGAGGATAGTCGATATACATGGAGAATAACAACCAATCATCGTCTTTTCTCATTCCTAATAAGGATTCTGGATTATCCAATGAAATTCTATAACTCTTTTTAGGCCATCTATCTGCTCCTGAGCCTTCACTAGACCCCCTTCTTATAATCTTAGCTGCTGTTTGATATATCGAATATTTAGAATTTTCACAAAGTAATTCAAATTTACAATCAATATAATCATCCATATTAGGTTCACCCTGGCATGAGATATTTATTTTGGGATAATTTGAGGGAATATCTGGAGAATTTTCAATATACGTATAAAAAGTTATTACAGAAATCATAAAGGAAGCAAGAATTAGAAATGCAATAAGCTCCTTTTTTCTTCTGCGCAATCTTATTTTATTTTCAAATCTACTCTGATAAGACATAGAAGTTTCAAATGTTATTAAATAAAAACAAACAACTAATTTATAATATAAGTAATTTATAACTACTTTATAATTTTATATTAAATAAGAATTAAATTGGTATTGATTCTTGAAATAATCATCAATCTTTATATAAAATTAAAAATTATGAAAATTGTTATTGGTTAAAGTAAAGAATATAAAAGATAAGAATTAAAGAGATGGAAGGGAAATGCAGCAGAAATACTTCAATCGTTTTGAAATTAAATACCAAATTTCAATGATTCAAAAAGATCAAATCATTAGCCATATAAAACCCTTCATGCAATTAGATTCTCATGTTCAAAACAATCATCATTACGAAGTTAGAAGTGTATATTTTGATTCACCTTTTAGAAAATCGTTTCTTGATAAAAGAGATGGGATTAAAACAAGAATTAAATTAAGAATAAGATATTATCCTGATAATCAAAGTAGTCAAAAGGAGTTAGTGTTTATTGAACTTAAAAAGAAAATTAATGAAAACGTATCAAAAACTCGAATTCTCGCTCCTTTTGAGGAGGCTTTTAAAATAATCGATAACTCATCTTTAGAAGCTAAAAACTTTTATAAAAACGCATCTAAAGAAGATAAAAGCAACTTGGAAGAAGTATGGTATCTTTATAATAGATATCATTTAGAGCCAGTATGTGTAGTATGCTATAAAAGACAACCCTTTATGGATAAAATGGAGAATAGGTTTAGAGTCACATTTGATACTGATATTAAAGTTAGAAATTATAATTTTAATTTACATAATGGTGATGGAAATGCTTATGTAGTGCCTGCTAACGTTTGTGTGATGGAAGTTAAATTTAATAGTTTTATCCCTAGGTGGGCAATCAAAATACTTCAAATTAATGATGTTATTCAACAAAAAACGAGTAAATTTGCTAGTGGTTTAGCACATACCACATCATTTAGTATTGTTTGAAAAAGTTTTTTTATAATATTAAATAGGTAGTCTTATATGATTCTTCAAAATATAATAGACAAATTTATGGAAGACTCGTTCCGGAATTTAGGAACTGAAGTTGATTTAATGGATGCTTTTCTGGTACTTTTTTGGAGTTTAGTTCTTAGTATTATTATTGCGATAACATATAGAGGAACTCATAGGGGGGTTAGTTATTCACAGACATTTACACAAAACTTAGTTTTAATAGGAGTAATTGTCTCTGTAGTAATGTTGATCATAGGAACTAATATAGCTAGAGCTTTTACTCTTTTAGGAGCGTTATCAATTGTTCGTTTCCGAAATGCAGTTAAGGACAGTAGAGATGTAGGATTTATCTTTTTTGTTATGGCAATTGGAATGGCATGCGGTACGATGTTTTATCCATTAGCAATGATAGCTACTTTTGTCGGTTGTGGTTTAATGTATTTTATGACTTATACTCAATTTGGTCAGAAAGGACTTGCTCAGGATATATTAGAAATGTATTTTCCTGTTGATAAAGATTATGCGAAGATTTTAACTCCTATCTTCATAACTTATCTAAAATATTATTCACTTTTAGGTGTGGATTCAATAGACGAAAAAACCAATCGTTTAAGTTTTATTGTTACCTTTAAGCAAAAATCTCCTTTATTATCATTATCAAGTTTTAAAAAAAGCAGAAATATTTTTGAAGAGAAATTAACGCCTAAATCACAATTATTAGCAGAAATCCAAAAAATTCCGTTTATTAAAAATGTAAAAGTCATAGAAGGAAGTAGTTCAATAGAAATATAGAGAAATTATTAATCCTTATTAATAATCCTTCTAATTATTGAGAAAAATAGGTATTGCTATATTTTAACTATTATAAAATTCAAAATCTTTGGATTATTATGACATAACTATATTAGATTATTAATGAATTATTTTTAACGCTAAATTTTTTGGCATAATATAAAATATCCTTCTGGATATGTATCTATTTTCTGATCCAATGAAATAAGTTTAAGTACCATATAATAAATAAATAATATTGAAGCTAATGCTATATTTATTAATATCCTTGATTTTTTGTTTTTTATTCGATCTCTAAACATATCGTAAATTGATGTATATTTATTCCCAATTTTGAAAATTTTAAATTTAAATCCCTTAATTTCACTTAAAATTTTAGATATATGTAATTGAGTTAATCTGAAGTTCTCATCATTTTCAGCATAAATATACGACATTGAAATAATCGCTTGTCCTTTTTTTTTTAATACTCTATATATTTCATTAAAACCTTTTTTAATGTCATTAACATCTAAATAAGTAAAAACTTCTAAACATAATATAGAATCAAAACTTTCTTGTTCAAAGTCTAAATTTGTAAGATTCCCTTTAATTACATTAAACTCGGGTTTTGGAACGATATCTATAGCAGTTATTTCTCCATTAAATAAACTATCGTATCTTCTATTTTTAGAACCAATATCGAGGATTTTACCGTTAATACGGTTTTTGTTCTTAAATAATAGCTTCTCGAGCAAATTTCTATGATAAGTTTTTTTCAGATAGCTTAAAAATCCCATAACTTACTCTAATTTTAGTACTTATTTATTAGATTTTCATAATTTTTAATTTAATAAAAATTTTCATAATTTTTAGTTTTAGACACATAATTTATAGATTTAACAAAAATAAAATGAATTATTTGAACATTCAACTTAATCCTATTAAAAATTCAAAATAATAATCACAAAATTCTAAACGTTCTGGAATCCAATTAAATAAGTTTGTAATAGATTCTTGAATTGAAATATCCCAACCTTTTTTAATAAAGATGGGATCCCATTGATTGGCTTCAAACTCCATTTGATCCTTAATTTCTTTATATATATCTGATAACATATCCATTAAATCATCGTCTATCCATAAATTTTCTCTTAGATAAGTCCATCTTATTTTACAATCATTTATAAAATCTTCACTATTTAATAATCGCTTATATAATTCATTAACCCGTTTTATTTCATTTTCAGGATTAGTTTGAGCGTGACTTTCACTTCCTCCAAATTGTCCAAAACTGAAATCAAAATCCCAAGGTATTAAATAAAATTTTCCTGGTGCACTATTTCTTACAATAAAATAGTTTCCATGCCAAAAATCTAAATGGAGTATAAAAAAATTGTATATATAAAAATCAATTAGATTTTGTTTTTCAAATTTAGTATAAATTCCATAATTAGGATCAAAAAATAAATTATCTTCTGAATTATTAATAAAATCTATCAAATCGGCTAGAATTTCATCCATAATTTGATTGTTATCATCTTGATTAGGCCAATCTTGATCCCATTGATTTTTATCATATTCTCTTAATTCATTATATCCTGTTGCTTGAAAAAGCAAACTAGAATACTTATTTTCTTGAGAATTATCAAGATCAAATAGTCTTCTGTCTATCTTTTCTGCAAGTAAAAAAAGTCCTTGAAATTCATTATTTATAAATAAACTTACGTATTTAGAGTTTGGTAAAATTGCTGAAGGGTCAGTTTCCTCTAAGCTTCGCCAAACATCAAAACATAATTTAATTCTCATTCTTGGTGAATCGTAATACATCTCCATTAATAACCAGTCGTCATCGCTACGCATACCCAGCAAAGATATCCTCTCAGAAAGTTGTATTCTATATCCTTTTTTCGGGGCTTTTTCGTTCCAATTTGTACCAGATCCCCGAATTTTCAGTTTTGAATCTAAAGGTAGAACATTATCTGAAGGATTATCACTAACCAATTCAAATGTACAATTAATATATTCATCATAGCTAGGATTATCTTCAAAATTAATATTTATTCTTGGATTTTTGGGATTTAGATAGGGAGAATTTAATAAATATGTATAAAAGTAGATTGTGGAGATTATAAGCATACTGATTGTAAATATAATTATAAATTCTTTTTTTTTTTGGTGAACTGGTCTTCTATTTTTGAATGATTCCTTAGAGGGCATTGAACATAAGTTTTTTTTTATCTTAATTTTCTTGTTCTATTCATTAAATTCACATAAATTATAATTAATTTTTATTACTCGCGTATCTTCTAATAATAAATAATCAATGTTGATCTATAACTTAGTAGATTGATGCTAACCACCCTAAAAATCCAAGCCATATATTAAATTTCATATACTCTGTTGAATGTTTGGTTATATTTTTTAATGTTGAATTTTTAAAATAATTTTTAAAAGGTTGCAGATTTATTAATTGACTCGTATTTAAAGAATCAATTAATTGTAATGTGAATGATTTTACAGAATTAAAAGAATCAGGATTAAAGAATTCTTGTCTAAGACCATACTTTGGCTTCCAACTAAAATAATGTTTAGGTAATAATTTTTTTCTCATCGCTATAGCTCGGACAATCCATTTGTATCTAGTTCTATATCCATCTCCAGTCAATTTTATATATGGTGGTAACGGCAAAAGTTTTTTCCATGAAATGTCAGATAAATAAGGACAATATAAATTAAATCCGTAATGACTTGATAATATATGAGAGATTAATGGATCTCCATTAGGACTTAAATTTAATAAATGGTAACCAAATTTATTATGATTATTGAATGGGAATTCATTATATTTTTTTAAATTTGCGGCTGTATAATCGTCAAAAGTTACTTTTTGAGATGTAATTCTATACGCATCATTAACATTAGAGAATTGCACTGAAGTGAGAAATGTTTGAACTTCAGAATTACTTTGAAGTAAATTGGAATTCAATAGAATATCTATTGAATTTATAGAATTTTTATTTTTTAGAAACTTTGTAATTTTAAACGAAGGATAGTAAAGTCT
>JBHLLE010000165.1:0-7370 GCA_048885945.1 Candidatus Hermodarchaeota archaeon
TACCCTCTTAATTTCGTTTAAAACAATTGGGAGGTCAGGAGTGTCAAATAATTCAAGCGTACTCGTAATGTAAACAACATCAAATAGTTTATCTTCATAAGGTAAACTACGTGCGTCCCCCTGCTGTAAATTAATTTTTCTAGACAATCCTTCTAAAGCTACTCTCTTCTTTGCAAGCGTTACCATTTCTGGTGTTAAATCTATTTCATATACCTTACCATTTTTACCAAGATATTTAGCAATTTCTATTGAGTTAGTACCTCTCCCAAAGCCAATTTCTAATATAATTTCATTATCTTGAGTTTCTAATAATTCAAGAGCTCTCTTTCTTAGTTTTCTTTCTGATTTTTCTATATATGCATAAAATTTACTAAATTTTGCATACATTTTTTTTATTTGATTATCATTTGCCTTTACTCTAATAATCTTTTTGTTATACTTCATATTAATTCTGTAACATAAGTCCAAATTTTTTTAATTTTATTCTTAATGTTAAAATCTAATAATATTCCGATTTGCTTTCTCCGGAATAGTAGAGTATTTATTAAATTTACGTTTTAGCTGACTCTGATTCATGCCAAAGCGCCAAAATAAAAAGATCCAAATCCAGATCCATATAGTAGGTAGAAATCCATACCTTTCAAAACGTCTAGTTGAAGTTAATACTGCTGAGAGTATACAAATTATTCGTTTATTTCCATATTTTTTTAAACGATAACTAAAATCAAAATCTTCACATATCCATAATGGTGAGTATCCATTTAGATCATTGAAAATCGTTTTGCGAACAAATATAGCATTATCACCCGGAAAGATTTTTAATAACCATACTAACCAATTCCCAAATCCTTGCCATATATAATTCATAAAATTAAGAAAAGAAGTTCTTCTAATACCGTTACTCCAATTCCATTTTTTTATAAATCCCCCTCCTACTATTTTTGGATTTTTTAACCTTAATAATATTCTTAAAAGAGCATCTTTAGGTAGTAAAGTATCTGCATGTAAAAATAACAAAATATTACCATTAGCTTCATTAGCACCAGCATTAAGTTGTGAGTATCTACTGCGTGATACATTAATAACTTTATCAGCTAGTTTTTCAGCTAACTCTAATGTACCGTCAGAAGACCCTCCATCGCTTACTATTATTTCTATGGGATAATTTCTTCCCGATTCAATTTTAGCAGCCTCTCTAACGGAATGTATTGTCGATGCTAAATTATCAACCTCATTTAAAGTAATTATAATAATACTAATAAGCATAAGAATTATTCACGCCGTTTAGCAATTTTTCGATTCCGGGTTTGACCGTCTTTATTTTCTATAATGATCCCTAATTCTTTTATAACATCTGCAGAATACATTGGATAATGAAATCCTTTATATTTTTTACTAATAGATAAAGCTTGAATGTAAGCTATTAATGAAATGAGATCTTCTTCTAAATCTATATCACTTAATGCAGGCAATATAATCAGAGGAACCTTCTTGGTTTTACAATAATTAACAAATTGGATTATCTCAACTCCACCTCTAAATAAAAGATAGTTGGCAAATGATCTCCAATTAAATATTTTAGTAAGACCAACTAAATAAATTCCTCCTCCACTTGCTGGGCCTAAAATTAAATTTTTAGGATTCTGTATTAAGTATTCAAATGCATTGTTAATAATTTTAGGATCGAGATAAGGTAAATCAGATCCAAGAATTACGATTTCATTAGCACCTTGATTCAGAGAGGATTTAATTACTGAACCGAATCTATCATCGAAATTTTCTCCGTTCTGTATAATATATTTTACTGGTTTTATAAAATACCCATCATTTTGAACATCTTTAACAATTTTTTTTAAAACAGAAATTTCTTTTTCAGGAGTGAATCCAATATCTATTCTAGATGCATTACTTTCTGAGGCAATCGTAAGTGTGTCCTTAAACATAGCTTCTGCTAATAAAACAACTTCATGTTCAGTTAAACAGGTGCTATGAGCTAGTCTAGTCTTTACTAAACCAACTATTGGAACTTTAGTGAAAATTAAAACAACCTTCATGGACATTATAATAAAAAAATAAATTATTAATTATAGTTTTCTTGCGATCCATAGACCTCTGCTTACTTTCTTTTCGTGTGCTGCTTTTTGCCAAGCTAAGACTCCTTTTTCAGCTTCAAGATATAATTCTGCACCAAATTCTTTTTCAATATTCTCCTTATTATTTTTAAGAATTGTAATATACTCATCCATATGTTTTGCAAAATCATCTCCTAAATCTGCCTTATCAATCATGGTATAACCAATGGTTTCAATTAATTCCACATATCCATCTAGAGTTTGCAAATCGGGAAAGACCATAAATTCCATTAAAAAATCTGATTCTTCTTCGTTAATTGTAATTAATCCCCATATCCAATCTGTAAAAGCTAAGATACCTCCTGGTTTTAATACCCTCCAAGTTTCCTCAATAAGTCTTTTTTTATCTCGAATATAACACCAAGCATCCTGACCCCAAACCACATCAAATGTATCCATATGAGCAGGAATATCAAGTCCAGAACCTAATCTATACTCAATTTTATTCGCATAAGATAAGCCATCTGTCCTTTTTTTTGCTTCATCAATCATTTCTGGAGTAATATCTAAACCAACAACATTTATTTTATACTTTTCAGCTAATTGTCGTGCAGGACCACCCAAAGCAGAACAAATATCTAATAAGATAAAATTATTGCTAGCATTGTCTATACCTGCTTTTTTTGCTAAAATGTCAGTCTGTTCCGCACCACCAACATGGATTTGCTCCCCCATTAACAACTCCCATAATTTTCCACCAGGACCAGCGTATACTTCGCTTACATCATTTACACTAAAATTATATTTTTTATGATCAACCATTGGAATCATATAAGCTATTTCTAAATATAAATAATTAATTTGTTAAGATTCGATCAAGGATTTAAACTCTTATTTTATACATTATAAGAGCAAAGAACAATTTTCAAATATTTTTTGATTCTTTTGGTGTTTGAGCTTTAAACTGATAACATTTTGGATCAGCTGCAAGAACATCTCCTTCGTAATAATAAGCGCTACTTCGGCATCCAAAACAGAAAGAATTATTTGAGCAATGGGAGCAATTACCAGGTAGTTGTGAAACATCTCTGAAGGGTAAAAATAATAATCTATTTTTTTTCTTCTCTATTAGGACTTCTAATTTTTCATCGTGAATATTTCCAAATTCTTTAGTCCTAATTACTGAGCAAGGAGTTAACCAACCATCAGAAGTAATACAGATTACCGTTCCACAATAAAACTTAGAAACATCCATAGGCCCACAAGAGGGATCATCTGGATAGTTTATTTTATCTCTATGAGAAAAAGCGTCTTCAATTTGAATGATGGTGGGTTCCCACGATTTATTTGCGTTGCGATGAATAACTGGATTAAAAAGCGTCAAGCATGTTTTTATATTAAATTTCTCTTGCATATACGAAATCATTCCTTTAGCATCTCCATCTGCTAAAGGAGTAGTGTATGTTATACAATTTACCATAGATCCTGGATCTTTTCCTGCAGTAATTGTATTTTTAATCCCGTTTAAAATTAATTTTATATTATTTGAATCTCCATCACATCCTTCTTCTCCATGTAATAGACTATATAACTGAGGATCAAGAGTATCTAAATGTGTTGATATAAAACCATCTTGGCTTACTTCTATTGCTTTTTTAGCAATTTCAAGATTAGCTAATGGAACTCCACTAGTCCAAATATTATTAACAAATCCCAATTCCATAGCATATTTACAAAGTTCATACCAATCACTTCGAACTAAAGGATCTCCTCCTAACCAATCAATCATTTTGACATCTAACTTAGTTGCTGAATTTAATAGCTCTCTAATCTTTTCAGAACTTAGCCCTTCTGAACTATTAGGTTTACTACCTGCATAGCAATATTTACAAAGTTGTGGACATTTTAATGTTGATTCTATCTGAAGAATAAATATTTTACCTTCATCATAGTATTGTTTTTGAAGTTCAATTTCAGATGCCATCCCCGCATGAGCCATTGGAACATCTTCTTTTTTCATAAAAATACAACCAAATTATAAAAAATAAATAAAATATTAATTTTCTAATTATCCAAATGAAATTGATTTATTCTTTTAAGTTTTAATATTATAAAAAAAAGATATTAATTTCCTTATCCATATACTCTATCAACCCAATCAAAACCTATAGTTAAGTCTTGAATTAGTAAAGCGATCATTGAAGTTGCCATAATAATTATACATATATAAAAGCTATGTTTAGGCCAAGGTTTCTCTTTTATATTATATCCCATTTTAAATTGTTCCCATAACACTACAAATGTAAAAACAAAAAGTCCTATATCAAATGTCCAAGTCGCAAATTCAAGACTTTCAGGAGGTAAATTAGCTAAGTAACCCGCACGATTACTGTATCCCATCAATTGTGCTTCCAATGGAAGTCTTACGATAAAAAACATCAATCCCATATGACCAATAAGAAGCCACGCAATTATTAAAGTGTGCATATTTAACCATAACATTCCCCTTTTACTTATTTTATCTTGGAAAAATATCTTATCCTTCCTTTTTTCTATTAAAACCACCAATATCCATACAATAAAAATAAAGATCGTAATAATGGTACATATAACTGTATTAAATGATCCACTACCTGTTACCGGAAGCATAAAGGCTTGTATCATGGCTATTATGCGTGAAATTGGACTTTTATGATACCAAGCAAGACCTACATTAAAAATTATTATTGCATAAGCCCAGTTATGTGCCCACCTTGGATCTGCGAAAAATGACTCCCACGCCCATGGTCCCGCAAACCACCATAAAATATAGGCAAATCCCATAATGACTAGCCCAAATCCCGGACCAACTAAATATTTGTTTGGTTTTAATTCGGTTTTATTTGATTCCTTTACAACATCACTCAATTTCTTCTCACATATCTTAGTTTTAATGATATTCTTAAAATACAGAAAGAATTATATTTAAAACTTTTAATTATATCCTAAATGTTTAAAGTAGATATTTCAAGGAAAAAAAAAGTCTAAATTTTTAATAAAATGAGTACCATAAAGGTATTGAAGTAAAATGAAAAATATAGCATTATAGACTATTTAATCCTAAACTTTTTAATTTTTCCTCACTAGGTTTGCCAGTAATAGGGTCCCAATCTTTATATTTATAAAATAATGCCTTTAATTTCTCAAAATCAGGAGATTTACCTGCTGAACCACCATCTTTAAATGGCCTTAGTAAGATCTTAGGTAATCTATCATCTTTTGAAGTTAATCCCATTTTAATATTGAATAACCTCTTCAGATTTAAAATTCTTTCACCATATAATTTTATCTCTTTTATTCCAAATTGAAGACCAGTAGCATTTTCAATTATTGCAGCATTTTGAGAAGGTTTTGGGTTGCAAAATGAGCACATAATCATCGCACTATAAAGAGCGCGATAATCCATATCTATACCACAATATTCGACCATATCTTCATCATCTTGATATTTATCAATATTTTTCATCCCAATTTCTTCCAAAGGAACTCCTAAAAGCGTTAGATAAGGATCACATGCATTATGTGAAGGACCACGATATGCTCCTCCAAACCCATAAGCAATTGCCATTCCATAATTAGAACGAAGTTCGTGATAAGTAACTTCCAACCCAACTACAGTACCAATTTCATCTCGAGCTATATTAAATTTATTTGCTAACGCATCTGATCCATCGGCTAAAATATCTCCTATTCCTTCTCTATTAACAATTTTCTCAAGGATCTTCTCTACAAACTCAATATTTCCCCATTCTGGCTCTAAGCCATCAATCGTATCAGCAGGAATATTTCCCAAACTATGATGATGGATTAAACACGCAATAACTCCACCCGAACTAATTGTGTCAATCCCATAATCAAAGCATTTTGTATTTAAATGGACAATTGATTCTAAATTATCGTTTAAAATTAAACTTCCAAAGCTCACAAGCGTTTCATATTCAGGACCTTCAATCTCTTCAGTTTTGTATTTACCTTCTTTGATAGCAACTATACGTCCACAACCTATTACACAAGAATGACAAAATCGATTTCTTACTAAGATTTTTTCTGCCATTGTTGCCCCAGAAATGTTATAAGCACCATCCCATTGAGATTGACTAAAATATTTAATACTTAATTCTCCCGTTGAATTAAACATGTCTAGACCACCAGATGTGCCTAGACTCGCAAACATTTGAGTAGCAAAAGAAGATTTAACATAGTCGCGAGCAATTTTAATCGCTTCTTTCAATTTCTCTTGATTAGCCACCTCTACTTTAAGATCGCTACCTTTGACTATAATTGCTTTGAGTTTTTTATACCCAAAAATAGTACCCATTCCTGTTCGACCAGCTGCTCGTTCTTCAGAAACAATATTAGCATATTTTACCAAATTTTCTCCCGCTAAACCAATACATGCTACTATTGCTTTTTTATCTCCAAATATTTCTTTAAGTTTTTGAGTTGTATAATAAGTACCTTTTCCCCATAAAAATTGGGCGTCTTTTAATTTTACTTGATCATCTTTTATTTCCAAATATACTGGCTTTTCGGATGCACCAGTGATAATAATCCCATCAAATCCTGCTTTTTTAATTTCGGCACCAAACCAACTTCCGCAATTAGACTCTCCCCAAATTCCTGTATAAGGTGATTTAGAACAGATCACCCATCTACCGGTATTAGGAGCAAAGGTACCCATTAAGGATCCTGTCATTATCATTATAATATTTTCTGGAGAGAGAGGTTCAGTTTCTTTATCTATTAGATCGTATAAATATCGACAAGCATATCCCGCACCACCTAGAAAATCTCTAGCGTATTCTTCGTTTAAAGGTTCAGTAGTGATTTCCCCAGATGTTAGATCAATCTTCAATATTTTATTTTTAAATCCCTTTATGATATTTAATCACCTGAATTTTAATACAATTTTACTCTAATATTAGAAAACTTAGGATTATACTTAGCTATTTAGATTTATTAAATGATAAATTCTTTGATTCTTTTCATGTTTTTAGAATCAGACGCTAAATATTAATTTTAGGAATATAAGGATAAATTAATTAATTTAACTTTGAAATCCTATTAAACAAATCATTATAATGATATTCCTAAGTGTTGATTAATAAAGCATTTAAAAACTCGTCTATTTTATTTCTGAGAGCGTCCATTTTAACGTTATTTTCTGCGTTTAATAATAATAATGTATCTTGCTCAAAATAACCTATTAATATTCGTGAGGAATCTTTAAACATAAAATGAGTTAATGAAAGATCCATT
>JBHLLE010000166.1:0-3995 GCA_048885945.1 Candidatus Hermodarchaeota archaeon
TTGACATTACCCATTCTATTCAATGGAATCTCGATCCCCATGTCGTTTAAAACGGTTTGTACAGATAATTCGCTATTTTGATAAATTCCCGTCACATGAAAACCTGGTAATATTGTGTTACAGGTAATTTTAGGGGCTAATGTTTTTGCTAATAATTTTGCTAAGGAAATTACTGCCGTTTTAGTAATACTATATGCCGGTAATCCTGGTGGTAAATCAACACCAGCAACAGATGATGTACATATTATCTTACCAGATAACGCTTCGTTTTCAAATTTTTGAGTTTTCATTTTCCTCCAAAAAGATTTTGCAACTAACCATTGCCCTTTGAGATTTACATCCATGATTCTATCCCAGTCTGATTCTTTTACTCTACAAATATTCCTTCCATAAGCAACGCCTATCCCCGCATTGTTAAATAAGACATATACATTATCCAATTCGTTGTAAGCTTGTTTAGTCATGGTTTCAACTTGATTTGATTTTGAAACATCACAAACTATAGGAATTACTTTTTGTCCTGTTTTTTCTCTAATATCTTTAGCAGTTTCATCTAATAATTGTTCGTTTATATCAACTAATACGACATCTGCTCCTCTTTCGGCAAATGCATAACCTGCACCTCTACCAAATCCCGAAGCTCCACCAGTTATAAGGCAACCTTTTCCTTCTAAAAATCTATCAACCATTCTTTTAACCTCATTTTTAGACGATAATATTAATTATTGTGATAATCATAGATTTAAAAGTATAAATTTATAAATTAAAATAAAAAAAAAATTATAATTCAACATCTAAATCATAAGGAGGAACACCTACCTCTGCTAAACCACCATCAATAGTGAAGCAATGACCGGTTATATAATCGCTTTTATTTGAAATTAAAAACTGTAATAAATTTGTCACATCCTCCACGTTTCCAACCCTATTTAAAGGAGTTTTTACATGTCCATCTTTCATGCTTTTTAACATAATATCTTCTCTATTACCGTACATTCCTGTGACATGGTGTCCTGGTGCAATTGCATTTGATGTTATGTGAGGAGCAAGAGTCTTTGCTAATATTTTATTTAGAGCTATGACTCCCGCTTTACTAATGCTATATGCTGGAACAAATGGACTTAAAGCGATACCGTAGCAAGAACTCACATGGATCACTTTTCCCTTAAGAGGTTTAAAATTTTGTCTGTTCATTTGTCTACATACAAATTTATCCACAAGCCATTGACCTTTAAGATTAATATTTATCGTTGTATCCCAAGCCTTCTCACCAAGTCTAATCACATTAAGACCATACGACGCTGCTGTTCCTGCGTTATTTAATAGAATATATACATTCCCTAATTCAGTAAAAGCTAATTCTGCCATTTTTTTAACAGATTTAGAATCCGTAACATCACAGACTATTGGAACTACTTTTTGTCCTGTTTTTTCTCTGATATCTTTAGCAGTTTCTTCTAATAATTCCTTATTTATATCAATTAAAGCTATATCTGCACCTAATTCCGCAAAAATATAGCCTGCGCCCCTACCAAATCCCGAGGCTCCCCCAGTAATTATGGTCCCTTTCCCCTTTAAATACTTTTCGACCATTATGTTTTTAACCTCATAACTGAAATAGATTAATAACTTTTTCAATTAATGAAATTAGGATAAAGAATTATTTAAAAATTAATCAGAAATGTAATAAATAAAAATATTGTTGATAAGATAAGTGGTTAATTCTAATTGATTCTCATATTGACTCTTTTTCTCCATACAATAACAATTACTGCCCCAAATATCAAAGGCAAAAGTAATAACGGTGGATATCCAGGTATTATTTCTTCCTGGAGTAAAACGATTTTAACAAATGTATCGCCATCATCATCGATATATTCAATTTTCTCTGCTAGACCATCATTAGTATAGCTTATTTCTATCTGAAACCCTGGGTTTTCTATAGCATACTCTGCTATTAATTTGTCGTCTTCAATCGAAACGTCAATGATTTGATTATCAAACTCGTTTTCAAATTCTTCAATGTAGTTAATGTAAGGAGACGGAACTACCCATAACTTAGTAATATCTTCAATTTCTAGAATTTTATGGTCTAAATCGTCAGGATTTTTATAAACCGCCTTTGTTTTGTCATCGTCTGCTGAGCCACTAAAATCGCTTGTATCATCGGTATAATCCCATTGATCGTAAGAAATTACCCATTTGGTATCCCTTTTATCAATTGCCGTTATTTTAATTTGTTTTTGTTCGTCCTCGTCAAAATCAGCTTCTTTAGCAAAAATACGTTCATAAGTATCTTCATCAAATGTATCCACTTTCCAAATTAAAGTTTTATTTTCTGCAAGTTCCAGATTATATTCAGCAGCTACTACTTTTGATACGAAAATGAGATTAATTAGAAATATTGTCAATGCAAAACGAAAAATGTTTTTTTTTTCATAGAGTGCAAGAACTTATAATTTAAATCTAATTTAAGAAATATTGATTTTTTAAAGAATTTTATCACTATTTATATAATAATTTTTTAAGGAATTTTATTACTATATATATAATGAAGTTATCTTAAGATATCTAATGTGAAAATATTATGCAGAAATGTATACCTTATTTATTAAATATTGGCGAAGTGATACCTGCTCGCTCTAAAGCTGCGCTCTTGAACGAAATTACAATGGCTCTTATAGAATGTATTAATATATATGGAGTTGGTAAATTAAATAAAATGGGAAAAATAAATAAAGTTGCTACGTGTTTTTGGCCTGTTAGACTTATACCTTTAACTGATACCAGAGCTAGCGTATGCTCCTATCTATTAAATAAACAAGAAAAGCTAAATGTAGGTCCATTTGCTCAAACACCACCTCCCCCAAATAATTTAATAAAGGGAGCCGATCCTTCAACATTTTTAGATTCGTTAAGCTCATATAATACTACATATTTAAAAAAAAGGAAATTTTATAAAAGAGCGACTGTAATGCAAGAAGCATTGTTTAATACTAATGAAATGGGATATTTCAAGAATTTCTTTTTAAATCAATACGATTTAAATTCATTTAACGAACCTTATTTTAAATTAGAAGGTGATCCCATTGCTAAAAGTGTAAATCAGATTAAAATCGTTCAAGATGTGTATGATTTTGTAGCTTTAAAGGATATTAATACTCTTGATGAATATGGCCAACAAATAATACAATTGTGCGATAAGTGGTTAAAAAAAAGTACTCAAGAAGTTGAAAAGATTAAAGGTACTACAGTAGATACTAGAGATGAAGAAAGACAGCTTGCTCGACTTAACAAGGAATTAAAAACAGAGAAGGAAAGGGATTTGAAAAATAAACCCGAAGAACTATTTAAATCAGGAAATTATCGAATTAGCGATAAAACTAGCGAATTTAATAAACATATTGAAAAAATTAATAAAGCAGTAGAACGAATAAAGAATGCCGTTAATCAAAAAGATTTATTCTTACTCGATGAGGGTATGACTGAACTTGAATTAAGATACAATGATCTTGGAAATTTAATTAGTAGATACAACACGGAAATATCCCAATTAGAAAAGAACTTAAACAGAGAATCAAAAGATATTGATAATTCTCAGAAGAAAAAGGTTTCAGATTTAGAAAGTAGAATTTATGAAACTGAAAAAGATATCGATCAAAAACATAAAGGATTAAGAACTGATTTAGCTAGCGCGGAAGATATTAATGTTCAGATAAAAAACGAAAAGCAGAGTTGTTTAGATAACATTGAAAGCATTAAAGATACGGACTTAACGAATCTTCAGACTTTTTTGAACAGCTATACTATCGAAATAAAAAGTCAAAATATGGTCGTTGGAATACCCATTTTCATATTCTATTTCGTTAATCCTAACACTAATCGAACAAGTATGAGAGTTCCAGTTCTTCCACTAATGATTGAAAGTCTATATAAAAAAAGGCAGGAACAGTTAGAATAATATTATAAACAATAAAAGAGCTGGAGACAAAAAA
>JBHLLE010000166.1:4005-7362 GCA_048885945.1 Candidatus Hermodarchaeota archaeon
AAAGTGACCGAAAGTTTTAGAAAAGAAATAACAAATCTGATGAATAAATACACACCTATGATAGACTTAGTAGAAAAAGAAGGAGAAAAAAATAATCTCATGGAGTCAATTAAGAATTTTGATACCCAAGTTGAGGATGCAGTTAATGATTTACGCATGCAGAAAATATTAAATAAAAAGTCCGCAGAAACTGCTAAATCTATAATTGCTAATTTAATGTGGTAAGTTAAGATTTTTTTTTTATTTTTTTTTTAGTTAAAATTCAAATTAGTTTTATATGCTTATTCAATAAATTCCATAATTTCTCCACAACATTCAGGAATTCTTTGATGTCCACAATGGTCACTACAGCAGCACATTAGATATCCTTCCTTTAGAATCATTGATTTGTCGCAGCATTTAGGAACCTCCAATTCAGATCCGCAAACATTACAAACTAATTTAGTCAATTTTTTGTATCACCTTTTTTAAACGATTTATCAATCTAATTAAAATTATTAGAAAACTAAAATTCTCTTTTTATATTATATAATTCTAAGTGAATGTTCTATTTCATAAAAAAAGGAGAAACAAAGTTAAAATTGTATATTATTACTAAGTCTGATTTAGGAACTCTCTTGTGAGAAATAACTACTTTATAAATTCTTTCATTACCACATGGGTGTTAGTTATATTTATTCCATCAATAAGGTCGATCTTATTTGCAAACGACTCATAAAGTTCATCTGTAGATTCGACTTCTATTTCTGCCAGAAGATCGTAATCACCCGTTAACGAAAAGACTTTTTTGATCTCGGGAATTGTTTTAAATTGTTCAATTACTTTTGTCATTGCTTTATGCTCTACTTGACAATATATAATAGCTTTTACGGTCATATTCAATACTTTTTTTATATTATAATTAAGTTACTGTTATTTTATTTATCTTTTTAATAAAAAGAATTTTAACTTTTTTAATTCCTTCTAAATTCCTTATCTGGGTATCTATTAGATAATAAAGGTCTTTAATAGAATTAGTTTTTACATTTAACAATAGGTCATGAGCTCCAATTAAAGAATTAACGCTATGAACTCCCTCAAATCTAATTAAATTCATGGGAGTATTCTTCATTATTCCAAATTCGTGATTTATCAGAACAAACGCATTTACTTTATTTTTAGTTTCGTGTGCGTATCTAAAAAGAATTGAGAGCATTAAAAGGAATAAAATTATGGTTAAATACTCAAGTGGAAAATCTTGACCCCTTACTAGTAAAATTCCAAAAAGTAATCCTCCTATTGGTTCAATTACAGCAAGAATTGATCCCCATTGACCATAAGTCAATTCATAAGGACTCCAATTAACCTCTGCAATAAAAATTAAGAGATAAGGGATAATTGTTGAGAAAATGATTAAAAATAATATTTCCCATCTAAACATAATTTGAAATATATTTGTTAAATCAATGTAAAATTGATCTATCTCGTAAGTTAAATCTCCTTTAAAAGGTATTAAATGAAAAATTAATATAAAGGGAAACAAGAAACCAACTCCAAGTAGGAATGTCATAGCAATTCTGAAATTAAGATGGGCAATTTTATAATTTCTATTTGAATTGATTAATTTAATCTCTTTATTAGTATAACTGTCTTTGGTCATCCCAATTTGAAAAAAAGTAGCACAAATCGTAAACAATAAAATATAAAAAAATCCCCAGAATGTGATGTTATTCTTTTGAGGATTTGAAATTTGCAATTCGACAAAAATAATAATACCAATTGAAAATATAAGGATTAACAAATACAATAATTTAAAGAAATCCAACCTTTCAGATTTCACTCCATGCTCGTAAAAAGCAATAAAGATAATACTTAATTGGTATCCAATCATCGCAAAAGCAATGGTAGTTGTTTTTAAAGCAAGAAAATATCCAATTATTGTTAAAATTATTCCAAAAAAACCAAGAGAAAGGTAATAAAAGATTTTTCTCACCCCGAAAAATTTATCGTTTTTTTGGAGAGAGAATTTAAAAAACAATTTCAGAGAAATTTTCATTTCAGCATTAGCATTTCGATTATTTTTAAAGACAAAGTAAATAGAAATTCCTAAGAAAAATACACCAGACACAAAAAATCTTAAAAATATAATTGTTAAAATAGAAATTTCGTCAAATAATCCGATAACTAATACGGGTATTAAACTCCATAATATGCTAGCCGAGATTATATACAAGATATATTTATTTTGCATGAGATAACAAAAATATGTTTTATTAATATTTAATGAGAAAAGTATTCAAATCCTTTTTGAAATGCTTTTAAATTTATTTCTTTAAATTTCTCGGGAATAGAATCAGAAATCGATTTAATCAAGGATTCTTTAGAAGTTATATTAGATATCTTACATAAAGCCCCCAACATGATAATATTTACAACTCTTTTATTTTCTAATTCAGTAGCTAATTGTGTGGCGGGAATTTCATACAAATTTTTAATGTTTTCACTAGGATGTACTAAATCTGAATTGATAAAAACCGTGACTTCTTTTTGAGTATCAGGAAAATACTTATCGAACGCATCTTGAGATAAGGCTACTAAGATATCTGCTTTATCGATAACGGGATAATTTATCATCTCTTTATTTGAAATAATAACGTCGCTCTTAACTTTCGATCCTCGTTGTTCAGCACCATAAGACTGCGTTTGAACTGCATTTTTATTATCGTAAATAGCAGACTTTCCAAATATAATACTTGCTAAAATTACTCCCATTCCTCCAACCCCACAAAATCTAATTTTTAGATCATTGTTGTTTTCGCTTTTTCCAGAACTCATTTCTAGCACTCTCTTTTAATTCTTCATATAATTGATGATAATCTTGGATATCTTGCCTGTCGGCTATTTCTCCAACAATTATTTTTCCTTCATAATGCGCAGTAAAACATTCGTTTAAATCTTTAAATACGTGGTTAGACGGACTATCTTTACTATTAGGCGCATATCTAATTGTCTCATTTAAAAAACCTTCAAAATAGTCCTTGGTTTCTTTAAATTGTTTTTTATTAACAGGACACTGTGATAGGATTTCTATAAAAGCAAGACCCTTTTTTTGTAAACCCTTTTTAATTGATTTTATAATCTGCACTGAATGGGCCGTAGTCCATCTAGCAACATATACTGCTCCAGCAGCTCTTGCTAAAAACGATAAATTGAATGAATGTTCGATATTTTTATAAGGTGTAGTTTTACTATATTCTCCCATTCTCATAGTCGGGGATACTTGTCCCCCTGTCATCCCATACTTTTCATTATTAATACAAATTACTGTAATTGTAATGTTTCTTCTAACTGCTTGTAAAAAATGATTTAATCCTATCG
>JBHLLE010000167.1:0-7343 GCA_048885945.1 Candidatus Hermodarchaeota archaeon
CTATTTCTTTTCATCTCAACAAAATTAATCCCTGGGATTTGCTTATAAACATCTCTAGGGACCTCATATAATCCCATATGTCTCCCAATATGACAAGGATCATGATAGGTGAGAGTTTTTTTATAATCAGAATTAAATTTTAATTTCCCTTCATCTAATAACTGTTTAACTAATTCTACTGTATGATATACCTTAAAAGGATAATCAGCTCCAAATTTTATCCAATCTTTTTTTAATGTTCGATAACAACCTGCACATGAAGTAATTACTTTCTTTGCCCCTGTATTGCTAATTTGAGTGATATTATAATTAATAAAATCTTTAACAGGACTTATTTGACCTGTTCTTATTATAGGACTACAGCAACAATGTTCATCGATTAATGTAAAATTTATATTTGCCTTTTTAAGAAATCTTAGAGTAGCATCCCTGAGACTTTTTTGACGATAATTTGAGGTACAACCTATAAAGTAAACCCATTCTGCTTCTTCTGGTAAATCACATTTCTCTTTTAATTGACTGTTATCTGAATTAGGCTCTCCATAAGGATTAAAATTATTTGAATTTTCAGTTCTTTCTAATAAGGCTTTTTGCTTTTCAGGACAAAACCCGCTATTAACAGCTTCAGCTCGAGCAGCTTCAATGATATCAACTAGAAAGTCATTAAATTTTTCAAATCTGCAGTTCTCTGTACAATTGCCACATGTAGGGCATGCATAAATTGCATTAGCAATATTTTCACTCCAAGGAATCTCACCACTTGTAACTCCATATATAAGCCATAATCTTCCACCAGTACTGTAAGTCTCAAATCTATATTTCTTATAGCTTGGGCAATTAAAATCGGAATAATCGTGTGTGAATTTACAATAACCACAGCGAAAACATCTATGAACAATATCTCTCCAATCTTGTTTCTCACTAGTTGTCATGATTAAATCACCTCCCAATTTCCTGGATTCATAATTCTATTAGGATCAAGTGTTTTTCGGATTGTGTTAAACAATCTCTTATAATTAGGATCCATTTTTTCAAGGATCAATTGTTGCCCTGCTAATTCTGCTTTCCATGGAATACCCCCTAATTCTAAAGCTAATTTATTCGTTTCATGCAAAGCATTTCTGGCATTCTCCATGTCCTTGGGGTCAGCTCGATTAAAAGAATATGAAAAAAACATTACTATATTATGAGTTCCTCCAATAAGCCTTGAACCCAGCGTAGGCACGATACCATATTTTTTTGAGATTTCAGCACCTCTCTTATATGCCTTAGGAATATTTTCTAACGGCATATTTGCTCCAACATACTCAAAACCACCGCCTTTTCTATAATCTGCTGCCAAAGCTGCAAATATTGGTTTCTCTAAATATATTTCTCTCATTCTTTCAGGTGGTTTCATGTACCTTGCTTTTGCTTTACGAAATATTCGCTTAAATTTTTTGATATGAGAATCAATTTCCTCCTGTGTTTCACCAGTAACATAGAAAATCAGAAAAACATAACCTTTCATCCAATCAGGTTTATCTTGCATACCAAGTAAAACATCTTCAGCTAAGCCACTTTCAGTAACTTTTAAAAGAATATTAGGGATATCTTCTGGATCATTTAATAATCCCAAAACAAGTTCTCTTAACTTTGGTTTATCGAATAATTGAATTGAGACCTTAGTAATAATTCCCATTGTACCAAAAGAACTAATAAACAAGCCAATAAGATCTGGAATAGGTCCCCTTGCAAACCAATACTTAGAAACTGCACAAGATCCAAGTTTGCAGACTTCTCCATCAGGTAAAACAACTTCTAAACCATTTATCATGGCACCATGATCACCATACTTTTGAGATAAATATCCGGAACCATGAATAAGTACATTTCCAGCAACAGTAGCCGAGGGAGGAGCATCTGGTACTGGAGGTTGTAAATTCGGATAGTTCTCATTTAAATGTGAGAGTAACTGTCCCGTAGAAACTCCCGCTTCGAGGACTGCATATTTACTAAATTCGTTTATTTCTATGATTTTATTCATCCTTTTCATATCAACTACAATTCCACCTTTTACTGGGATTACTAAACCACTAAGAGTTAATCCTCCTCCTAAAGGGACTAACGGAATTTTATAATCATTAGCTAATCGAACTAATTTTTGGATTTCATCCACAGTGCTTGGTATTACAACAAAATCGACTGGTCTTGGTAATGAAGCTCCAGGATCTTGAGAATAAATATATAGATCTTCATCTTTATTTGATACAAAATCCTTACCAACAATATCTTCTAAATACTTTAAGATTTTTTCTTTATCCATATGTATCAACATTTTTTTTAAAAATTATATTCATTCATTATTGCCTTTTAAGAATAAAAACATAAAAGAATCATTATTAATATTAATTCAAATTAACTTTCAAAATTAATAAAGCTATCAATTAATTTACATCGAATAATGGTTTATATAAAATTAAAAATACAATTTTAAAATAAGATTATTTTTAAAAATGGGTGTTCAAGCAAAAAGAGAGACTTTAAGTCGGATTGCTGGGATGATATTAATACTTATCGGACTTATTCTGTCTTTTTTTTTAGATATTTTTGTAAAAACTCCTCCTTTATTAATTGTTTTCTTAATTTTAATTGAATCTTTATGGTTTATTTTTTCGCTTTGTTTGAAGTTAGAACGAAAATTTTGTATCAAACACTTATTTCAAATATTTCTTTTCTTAGCATTTTTTTCCATATTTTTAACATTAATAGGAATCTTGTTAAATAATTTATCTTCTAATGGGTTCATTTTTAAAATAATTTCAAACCTTCTCATTATTGTATGTTGGCACTTCTGTCTGAGTCTTTATAAAAAAGAAAAAGTAGTTTTTCTTCTTGGTGGAGTTGGTTATATTACATTATCTCTAACATATGGAATTAAGATATTAATCATAAAAATAGGGGGATATGCCATAATTCCTTTAGCATTAATAACTTTAGGTCTGATAATTATTATTGTCTCAGAAAAAATTATGAAAAAAAAAGGATTGTTAACCTATATTAACTAAATATCTAATGTTTTCCAAAAATTCTTAAATTCGTCTTTTAAAAACGATACTCTTAATTTCAATGGCTCGGAAGGTTCTTCTCTGAGGAATGACGGGAGTACATTAGTTTCTTGAGTTAAACCTGCCTTGTTGTTGAATTCAAGCTCTGTTCTTAAAATTTGCTTTCCTATTTCTATAACATCTTCTCTACTCAAATTTAAACCGTACATAGCATTAAGAGCTCCTGTTACTATATCCATATTTTCGTAACTCGGTCCAATGAAATAACAGCAACCCATTGAATCTAAAACCACTGTATAAACTTGTAATTCATAAGATAGTTCTAATTTACCCTCGTTCTCAGTTAATTCTCCATAATCTTTAAATTGACTGGCAACCCTTCCTGCAATTGCTGCTCCAGAAGTATGATCAGCACCCATCGGAGAAGTAGCATATGTTACACTCATTCCTTTGAAAACTCTTGGATCATAACCTGAAATTCCTTGCCCTTTAACCTGAGGAACTCGTATAGCATTGATTTTTTCTCCTAAATTTACTACTCCATTTCCATACAATTGTCCAATTTCGGAACCTTTTCTTATTTCTTCTAATATTTCAAAAACTTTCTCAGCATCTCCCCAGTCAACTTTTTCATTATCCATAGCAACCCCCATGGTTACACCAAACTCAATTGTATCAATGCCAATATCATCACATAGGTGATCAATCTTTGCTAAGTGGTCAAGATTATCAATCATCAAGTTAGAACCGTTTAGAGCTATTGTTTCATATTCCAAACTAGATGTAATATGGTTTCCATTCTCATCAACAATGATGTTTGAGCATTTAATTACACATGTTGGACAACATGACACTCTCTTTTTCCCATTTCTTGCCATAACTAATTCATGGAGTTTTTCTCCAGATATGTCATCAGCCCTATCAAAAGAGCCCATTCGAAAATTCTTGGTAGGTAAACCTCCATGGACACTCATTGCTTTTGTCATTAAGGGAGTACCATAAATTGAGAATGTTTTTCTCGATTCTGCTAAATTTTGAGCGAAGGGTTTTGATACTTCCCTAAATTTTTTAATATCTTGGACCTTAACTTTTAAACTTCGTGTGGGAAAAATGATAACTGCCTTAATTTTTTTTGAACCCATAACTGCACCTAAACCACCTCTTGCTGCTTGTCGACTGGGATAACCCTCTAAATCATTAGCGGCTATACTAGCTGCCCTCATCATATGTTCCCCTGCAGGTCCAATAGAATAGATTCCAATTTTCTCACCATAGATTTCTACTAATTTATTATGTAATTCATAATTACCGAAACCTTTATATTCATCAGCAGATTTGAACTTGATCCCCTTTTGATCTATTAAAATAAAATTTAAATTAGTGGATATTCCCTCCAAAATTAAAGCTCTAATACCATGAGAAGCTAACATCATTGAGGGACGACCTCCTACATTTGCTTCTTTTATGCCATTAGTTAGAGGACTTTTTGCTCCTATAGATGTACGACCAGAATTAGGAAAAGGGCTCCCTGTGAGTAGACCACTAGCAATAATTAATTTATTTTGATTGCTTAAAGGATCGCACAAAGGAGGGACTTCATCATGAATAATTTGAGAACTTAATCCTCTTGCTCCAAGTAAAAAATATTTTGAATTAGGAGTTATTTCTTCATATTCAAGTGATTCTGTCTCGACATTAATTCTTGCAATTTTCATAATAAAAACAATAATTATTGAAATTAATTTATTTTTTTCTTATAGTATCTATTACTGATAATACTAAACAAAATAACAAAATTGTACTTTAAAATTGAAAAATATTATCATATTAATGATTTCTCTTTTAAGATAAATAAAAAAAGAAATAAAAAATCTTAAATCACTAAAAAAAAATCATCCTTCGAAGCAAAGATTTAAAAGTGTAACTGGAATAATATATTCTATTAAATGTTTAATAAGGTCTAGTTTTGTAAAAAATTTTTACTTGAAAAGCTAATATTATCTCTACCATATGCTTGGAGAATAAATATGAACAATAATTATCGTCATCTAATAAGAAATAAAAATATTGATCAAGATAATTTACCTCAGACTCAATGCTGTAATAATCCTTGTATTGAAGCTCGGGATGGTAATAAAGTATGTTTAAATTGTGGAATTATTTTTGAAAGAACATTCGTTGGGAACGAGAGGAGAGCATATACCATTGAGGAAATACAAAATCGACGTAGAACAGAACCTAGATGGAGAGATTTTGGTCCAAGGACAATGCTCCCTACTACAAAGACAGATTCGAAAGGAAAATCGATAGGACCAAAAGAACAGGCTCTTTTTTCTCGTTTATCAAAAATTCAAAATTCACTCATAAGTAGTATTGAACGAAATTTTTGGGAAGCTAAACCAAAATTGAAAATGCTTACTTCTAAGCTTAATATACCCGAATATATCGCAGAAACAGCATGGAAAATATACAGCATTGTAGCAAAAAAAAAATTGACTATGGGAAGATCGATTAATGGATTTATAGCAGGGTCTCTCTATGCTGCAATTAGAGTACATGATTTTCCTAGATTACTTGATGAGGTGTGTGAAGCTTCATTAACACCACGAAGAACGGTCCATAGAAGTCTTGCAATGATAATTAGGGAAGTCTTACCCGAATTAAACTTAAGATATCAACCTATTACTGCTGAAAGTTTAGTATTTCGATTTGGAAATGAATTAGATTTACCTATAAAGATACAAAAAAAAGCAATCAATATGTTAAAAAAGGCTTCTAAAAATGGATTAAAAAGAACAGGAAAGGATCCTAAGGGTTTAGCAGCAGCTTGTATTTATATCGCAGCAAAAGATGGTTCGATCAGAAAAACTCAATCTCTAGTAGCTGATATCGCAAAAATAACAGAAGTAACGCTCCGAAGCCGAGCAAAACAAATTAAGATGAAATTAAATTAAATTTTTTTCTTTTTCGTTTTTTTAAATATTTCGTAAGTCAAATTATTTTAAGAAGATTTTTCCCTTTCAAATAATAATGTCCATTTTATTCCAGCAGTAGTCACTAATAAACCTGTAATTAAGAAACAAATTATAACAGATATAAAAAACACCCAGATAACACCTGATGCCAAAGGAGTAATATTGTTATCATAAAGCGCAGTCTGAAATGGCATAGAACCTAAAGATGTCTCTACTTCCGTTTTTCCTAATAACACTAAATAATCCATTTTAACAAATGCTCCTAATAATAGCACCATTCCAAGCAATACTAAGTATTTTGCTAATGGTTTACTTTTAATTTTATTATTTAGGGCAAATCTGAGCATATGAATTCCTAGAATAAGGAAAAATACCATACAAATTATTAAAAACATCCATAATATTGATCCAGATATCGAAATAAAATCTGAAGAAAAGATTAATTCTTGTAAAGGAAGAATCTCTGGAGAAACGTTGAATTCTGTAAGAAGTAATAACATGATAAAAGCTAATTCCATTATTGAAAGAATAATGAGATAAGCACTAATAATTTCAATTGCTTTTACGACAGCTTTATGCTCCATTTTTTCATTCACCTTCAAAATATGAAAAAGTAAGAAAAATTTTTTATTTCATTATTTTTTTACTTATTATTGTTTTTGAAGTTTATAAAAATTTTTATATATTATTGTTTTTAAAGAAAATCTAATTAAATTTATTAATTGAGTTTTTTTTGCAGAATAGGAAAGAAAAGAATTTGGAAATCTCAAGTTGTCAACATAAAAACATAAAGCAAGATGCAGGTTTTTATGTTTGCCAAGATTGTGGTCTAATCCTAGACGAAAAGATAGTATTTGAAGGCGATCTTTATACTAGTGATTCTGATTCACAGAGGGATTATGAAAGAAGAATTAGAATTAGTGATTCCAAGGCACTTCAAGATCCCATCATTAAAGAAAAATATGAACGGATAAAAACCCTTGAGAAATGGTTTCGTGATTACGAGTCTGATTTTACTGAACAAAAAAAAACCATTGAGCTTCTTAAGAGTTATGGAATTGGATTGAATATAGATTCAATTAAATATCAAAGTGTTAAGGAAAGATATCTGAAATATAATAAATATCATAGACATACATATCAGAATATGGTAATTATTTTTTTAGCTATTGTCTGGATGGAAATTAAAGATACTACCAATATTCGGATTGAACAATTTATTAAAGTCTCAAGGGAGTTAGGTCATAAAGTAAATAAGAAAATGCTGAATAACGCCATGCTAAAAGTGAAGCGAACTGAGAAAATGTTAAGTAAGAAATAT
>JBHLLE010000168.1:0-7321 GCA_048885945.1 Candidatus Hermodarchaeota archaeon
TTGATTAAAAAAATTAGAAAATAATCAGAAAAAAAAAGAAAATTAAAATTTTTATCTTTACCAGAATTCTGTGTCAAAGGTCGTTGTTGACACAACAAGTTCTTGAGCAGCTTTTGTAGCTCTCATTACCTTAGCCATATCACCTTGTAGTTTAGCTTGCCCTGATAATAAAGCTCGAATTGGATCTAATTCTTTCTTAAGTATTTTGACCCAACTATCATATTTTGCTGAATAAACGAATTCTACTTCGTAATCAGTTCCCCCACTTGGTTTCTCTCCTGGCTTTAGTAATTTCCATGTTTGGCTTGCGTCTAAGATCTTTGCTCCTGTACATTCGCCATGATATAAACCAATCCACATTGTTATCTTTTCAGTAACAGGCCCACTAGGTTCAATTTCAAAAATAAAATCACCTTCCCAACCATTTGGGGGAAAACCACTAGGTCCTGCGGCTTCCATATAACTAGGGTTATTATTTATAGCGGAAACATAAGCTTCCGCCCATTCTTGAGTTGCAAATTTTGGCATTAAAAATTCTCTCCTAATTAATATTTAATATTTATTTTGATTTAAGATAAATTTTTTAAAATAATCTCGTATTTGAATATAAGATATTTTTAATAACATAGAAGGTATTAATTTTAAAATTGTCTAAATTCATATAAAAAAGTTTTGTATAAGCAGAAATAATCTAATAACACGATTTTTTTTTTGATATTCTAATTATAGAAAATATTTTCTTTTCTAAAATAAAGCGTTATTAACCTCCAGCTACAGGGGGAAATATTGCTACTTCGTCTCCATTTTCAAGCTTAGTTTGAAGACCTTCTAAAAAATTTATTTCTCTACCGTTTTTTAAAATACTTACCCATGATTTCAGGTTTTTTTCATTGTCAAATAATTTATCGCGTATTTTATAGGTATTGCACAAGTAATCCATGAGATGAGATATCGTATCACCTTTTACGAGGTCAATTTCAATTATACCATCGTTTATATAATCTCTAAGATAGGCAAAAAATTTTATTGTTACTTTAATCTTTTCCATTTCTAATCAAAAAAAAATAGTCATAAAAAAAATATAGATTTATTTAATTATTCCCTCTGCTTTCATTTTCGCTAATTCTTCGTCTTTTAATTTTCTTTTAAATATCTTCATTGCCAGGGTTAACGGTAAGGTTTCTCTAAATTCTACAGCTCTGGGTACTGCGTATGGTTTGAATTTTTCTCTGCAATATGCTATTATTTCGTCTTCAGTAATCTTACCTTTATATCCCGGTTTCAATTGAATAAAAGCTTTTACTCTTTCGCTTCCTAGACGCTCTGGATCGGGGATACCAATAATAGCTGCTTCACTTACTGCGGGATGTTCGTATAACATATCTTCGTAAACTCTTGAATATACTTTATTCCCTGAAACATTAATCATTTCTTTTATTCGATCTACGATTTTAAAATAACCATCTTCGTCCATAATTCCAATATCTCCCATTTTAAGCCATCCATCCTCAGTTAATCCCTTACCTGGTGTTGGATAATATCCTTTCATTATTTGGGGACCACGAATCCAAACTTCTCCAGGCTCTCCGAATGGTACTTCTTCTCCTGTATCTGGATCTACAAGTTTTACTTCTGTGTCTGCTACGGGTACTCCTATTCCCGTCTTTGTCGATGCCATAAATCCAGTAACTTTTGATACCGCAGAAAGATTAATATGAGTATTTGCACTAGTTTCTGTTGCACCATATCCTTCACTCATTGGAACTCCAGTCTTTTTAGAAAATTCATCAGAAAGTTCAGGAGGCAATGGTGCCGCTCCTGAGATATAAAAAATTGGAGCTTTCGGAATATCTAACTTGACTAAATACATATAATGTGTAGGTACTCCCAAAACCATAAAAGGTCTAATTTTTTTTATAGTACCTGCAATGTTAACCATGTCTCTTGGATCCATCAATAACATCTTCAGTCCCCACGAAACACAAACATGCATAGAGATTTGTCCATAAGCGTGAAAAAGAGGAACACAAATTGTTATAGCCGCTTTTCCTATAATTCCAGATTTTAAAGGGTCCATCATCCAATGAAATAATTGGATAACATTTGATGTGATATTGTAATGAGTTAACATTGTAGCTTTTGGAAGACCAGTCGTTCCACCTGTAAAAGATAACACGGCTAAATCGTCGTGAGGATTTATATCAACTTGTTCCTTGTGTGGTTTAAATTTCTCAAGTAAATCGCTTAATAAATAATATCCGTCTTCAGTAGGTTTTTCCACATCGGGTAGATCGTAATCAGGAAATAATTTAGTAGGTGTATATATTATTGTTTTAACTTTAGTATTGGGTTTTACTTCATTTAATCGTTCAAGACGGCGATACGAACATAAAACCACTTCCGCACCACTTTCCTTTAATTCGTATTCTAAATCAGGAGCTTTATGTAAAATGCTAAGAGGTACGTGGATTGCACCAATCTTTAACGTAGCAAAATGAATTAAGATAAATTCTGGGCACGAAGGAAGAACAGATGCAACCATATCTCCTTTCTTAATACCAAAATCTACGAGGGCGCTTGCAAGCTTGTCTACTTTAAGTTTTAACTCCATGTATGTCATCTCATCACCAGCGTACACAACAGCTACATTATCTGGATATTTTGAAGCTGAATCTTCGAGAAATTGGTAAATATTAATTTCAGGATAAGGTTTCATTGTTGGTTTAAGTTTAAATGGACCTATTTGATACGATTTTAACCATGGCTTATCCGCATAAGTTATTTTCTTGTCTGCCAATTTTTTCACTTTTTTTAAATGATGTAAAAAAATATATTAAAGGAGTTAATAAATTTTTTCAATAATTCAATCCAAATTAAGTTCTATTGAGAATTACATCTAATTAAATACTTTAATATAGAAGGTTAAGAAAACATTCATTTAGTTTATCTTTAAATTTTTTATAGATTATCTAATTTCTCAGAAATAATATATCCCTATTTTAATAAAAAAATAAAAAAATTAGTATATTTCTTTTATTGCCCATTCTAAACCGAGTTCTTTTAGCTTTTCCTGAGTAGGCTTACCAGTTGCTTTATCCCATTTACGATAATCATAATAGGCGTCTAATAAAGGATCTAGATTCACAACATGACCTTCTGCGGGACCTTCAGGCATGGGCTCTTCTAATAATCTTGCTGGCAAAGTATCGTCTGCTCTAGTGATTCCTTCTCTTACATTATAAATTCGTGCTAAGTTGTATAATCGTTCTCCAGTTCTTCTAAAATCTTCAGCGGTATAACTATAACCTAATAATTTTTCGATTAATGATGCCCAATCCTCTGCAGTTAAAACCATTCCCATGAATTTACACCCTCCGATTGCATCAAAGATTCCGAATGCATCTTCAAAATCTTTAAGCACAAGAGCAGTTTCGGGGAGTTCTTGAAGTGGGTCTCCTACATCAGCATTTTCTACGATCATAAAAGGCATAGCTAAGAATGCAGGTCCTTCTATATATCCTGTGATGTGACAACCCCCTCGATTAGCAGTAGCATATGCTAATCCTGTTACTTTCGCTGCCCTACTATCATATGCGGGAAGTTCTAATCCTTTTACTTGCATTGCAAATTTAATGGTATCTTTTCCTAATTTATTTGCCACATTTCTGGAACCTTCAGCTAATAAATCACCAATACCCTCTCTTTTTCCAATCTTATTTACTGCCTCAATAACAGTTTCAATGTTTCCAAACGAAAAATCTAATCCATCAGTATCATCTTTAGATAAAATACCTTTCTCATAACATTCCATTGCAAAGGCAATTGTACCACCGCAAGAAATTACGTCCATTCCGTATTCATTACATAAGAAATGAGCGTATGTAATAGCATTCAAATCGTCAATTCCACACATAGTTCCTAAAGCACCTATAGTTTCGTATTCAGGACCTTCCCCTGTACTTTTATAGGGACCTTCTTTAATCTCTGCTAATCTCCCACATGCAATAGGGCAAGCAAAGCATGGTTTTCTGCCAATAAGGATATTTTCATTTAATGCAGTCCCATTTATCTTCTCAGGGCTAGGGAAAACACCAGTTTGCCAGTTTCGGGTGGGAAGTCCGCCTTTAATATTTGTCAAATCGACCATCGTAGCAGTTCCATACACTTCTAAAGTCATCTTTAAAAGGCTTTGATTAACCCAATCAAATCGTTGTTTTGACTCTTCTTTATATTGATCTGGATTAGCAACCTCAATTTTTTGTGATCCACGAGCAACAATTGCCTTAAGCTTTTTCTTACCCATGACCGCTCCTAAACCGCACCTTCCTGCAGCACGACCATAATAAGGCTTATCGCAATCGTTCATTATAGCAGCATATTTAACGAGATTTTCCCCTGCAATCCCAATACACGATATGTTAAATTTATCCCCATGTTTCTCTTTAAGCAATCTTGTTGTTTCTGAAGTGTTTTTGCCCCAATATTCCGAAGCATCTAAAAGTTCCGCTTTTCCGTCTTGAGTTAATAAATAAACAGGTTTAGGCGATTCTCCTTCAAAAATTACGCCATCAAAACCAGATCGCTTAAAATCTCTGCCCCAGAAACCTGCTGAATTAGCTTGCCCCCAGATACCTGTAAGTGGTGATTTTGCCACAACAGAATATCTTCCAGTACTCGGAGATTGAGTTCCAGTTAAAGGTCCCGTCATAAAGATTAATTTATTTTCTGGTCCTAATGGATCAATTCCGGGTTTGGTCTCATCAATTAAGTATTTTGTGGCTATTCCAGCACCACCCAAATACATTTTTAAGGTTTCTTCGTCGGGAAACTCTTCTGTAATTTCTGAAGTAGTTAAGTTAACTCTTAATATTTTACCCATATAACCATACATTTTAAACACTTTTATAGAACTTAAAAATTATTTTATATTTTTTTATTAGATATACTTATTGTTTATGAAATTGCTTTATTAACTTTATTCCTTATACATATAAATTTATTTCGTTTTAAAATAAGCGATATGTATGAATATACCAAACAAGATTGAAGAAGAAATACTTTTATTCTCTAATACTATAAAAAATGATTGAATATCTGAGGGATAAAAATTTAAAAATAATTAGCTTTGTATAATGAAAAGAAATTAGAAAACCAAATAAATAATTTTTCTTATATTCCTATACCAATTGTATTTCCTATTCCCGCAACAATGATTTTTGTTCCTTTTTCAGTTCTTTTCCTAATAGCCATCTTGATTTTTTCGACGATTGGTGGAACAGATTGACTTATCGATCGTTTCATTGTTGTTATAGCGTCCTCTAAAGATTGTTTACAAATTACAGCGTCAATGGGTATCGCTTTCTTAGTAGTAGAATCTTCAATAAAAAATTTCTCAACTCCTATACCTCCTATTGCTGCTCCAACACCAATGGCTAAAGAACCTGTTTTTTCTCCGGTTAGTTTTAATCCAGCGTCGATCATGATTATTCGAGAAATTGATTCTCCATGCTGTTCAACTAATTGTTTTATTGCTTTTCCTGGTTTACCTACTGTACCTCCAGGTCCTTTTGCTCTTACAACATAAACAGTTCTATCTTCGAAATTTACCTCTTGAACAATGGTATCTTTAAATGTTACGTCTGCTGCGATATCTCCATTATTGGAAACATCTCTAACAAAGGATCCTGCCACCATAGGACCAAGCGCATCTCCAATAGGGCTACCTTCGGCAAATGCTTTTGTTGCGTAGTAAAAAGATTTGGCTAAAGCCATGATAATAGCCATTTGCATTGATATTTGTAGCAATAAAATCATTGACTTTGATTTTTTTCCTAAAATAAGATAGTGTTTGATAAGCCTATAAATAAAATCTACTGCCATAGCGGCTTCTAATAAGTTTTCTAACGATTGTCGTTTAGCATCATCAGCATTGGGAGCTAATGCCGCAACTTCTTCTCTAAACCTAAAATCCCGCACATCTATTATGTGATCTAATTTGGGAATGATACCATAAGGATCGAGGGTTACTGGCATAATTGCTATAAAAGTCATAAAGTCTTCGAGTTTTATAGAAAGATCTTTATCTGTCTCTTTATTGTCAGCAACTTTTTTAAATTCGGTAAGTAATATTTCTTTACACTCGTCATCCCATTTTTTTAATTTCTCTAAACCTGCTTGTATTTCTTTCGCTGCTTTCCAGCTCTGAATGCGCTGGCCATAGAACATACTGATAAAAATAAGCAGGAAAAACATCAGGTTTAAAATAATACTTAAAGGATCAGTAGTACGCTCTGTTCCAAGCTGAAAAATCGAATAAATATTATACATTTTTAAGAAGAATATACCTTTTGTTATTGTTTATTATTTAGATTTGATAATAATAAAACTTATTTATGCTTTTTGCTTTTCTATTATAAGGATTAGATACTCTTTAAACAATAATTTTTCTATTTTTCAATGATTGATGAAGAAGACGAAGATGAGGAAATTTTAAAGAAAGGAATTACCCTAAAGAGCGTGTTGAAGAATCTTGTTGTAATTTTTTTCATATTAGCAGGTGCTTTATTTATTTATTTTGGATTTGGCCCGGATCAATGGGCAAACTTATTTATTGGGTTTTTTTTGATGTGTATAGGTACAACAATCATGCAAATTCAAAAGTCACCTTCCGAACCTATAAAACAAACCTTAACCATCTTAGCTTGCAGTCTATGTGGATTAACTAAGGTTAGGAACTTTGAGCAAGGTGATTACGTGTTTCAGAAGAAGGAAAATTGTGAAAAATGCAGTATTGCGATGCAAGTAAAACAAATATATTCGATAAAACTAAAAAAACCAACAGAAGTCACTCAAAAAGATAAAAAAAAGCCAAAAAAATAAGAATAGATTGATTTATTTATTCGGTCAATTATCTTTATTGCCTTTAAAATTTGAACGAGAATTTATAATAAAATTTTAAAGAAGCAGAAACCATAAAATTTTTTAGTTATATTTAATTTACTACTCTATAATCGTAATAAAGCTCGAGTAGAAACAGATATGAATTTAGATTTCAATATTGTACGATTCACTCCCAAGCAAGTTTACGATTTATTCTTCTTTAATTTCTTTATTCTGCCAAGAGAATAAGACGATTCAATTCTCTTGGCTGCGGATTTACTTTTAAATTAATAATTTTAATTATAAATTCCTATTAGTTTTGTGTTAACATAATTAATCTAATTTAAGATAGAAAAGATTCGGGCTAATTAATCGCCAAAAAATTTAAATACATTAAACATTTTAAAAAAATATAACGAAAATAACAACAAGTATGATTTTA
>JBHLLE010000169.1:0-7251 GCA_048885945.1 Candidatus Hermodarchaeota archaeon
CCGGGAAAATTGCCATTCGGTATATAACGTAGAATCTCTGCAATAACACGTGTTTTTCTCTTTTAGATCTACACTAAATAGGTAACTTGATACCAATCTTTAAAATCATCGAAGCGATCAGATTTATAAGTTAAAAGCAAGTTTCCTTTAGCATCGTTCTCAATTTTACTGTAGAGTTCATTGTAAATATCTTGATTATCGTCGGCAATATTATTGTTCCATTTTGGATCTTTTTTGAGATCAAAAAGCTTTTGCTCCTTCTTATCGTTAGAGGTAATTAATGCGTAATTGTCGTCTTTATATAGAGTCCAAATAGCCATTCCAGACGTTATATAATCACGTCCTTCTAACATATGATCTTTCTCTTCAATAAAACACGATAAATCTTTACCTTCAAAGACCTCGGGTATATCTTTTTGTAAAAAACCAAATATAGTGGGTAAAATATCAATGTTATACACGTAAGATTTATTTATTCTTTTTGGACCTTGAAAATCCCCTGGAGGTTTAATCATTAATGGAATATCTACTAATTCGGGATATAAACATCTTGGGACTTTTCCTATTACATTATGCTCTCCTAGACTATGACCGTGATCGCTTATTAAAATAATCAACGCATCGTTATAAATTTCCATTTGCTTTAATTTTTCTATAAAATAACCAAACCATGTGTCACAGAAAGAAACTTCACCAGCGTAATTAGCTCTCATACACTGTAATTCTTCTTCAGAAAGAAATTTTAGGTTTTCAGCATATAATGGCATGATTATGTTATTTCCTTTATAATTCTTATCTAAATATAATTCTAAATATCTTGAAGGAGGATGCCAAGGTTCGTGGGGATCAAATTCATCAATTAACAAAAATACATTATTATTTTCCTTTAAATTTTCAATTGTTTTAGTAGCTTTTAAAAACGTTTTCGCGGGTAAAAAATCCGTTTCTTTCTTTCTTTCTTGGATATTAGCAAAGTAGTTTTTTAAAAGTATTTTTTGAACTGGAAGCAAATTTTTGTTTTCTTTATTTTTTTTGACTATAAAATTTTTTATATATTGGTTAATTTCGTTTTTCTTTCCTTTCATTTTCGCAACATATTTATCGAATTCGTGCCCTCTAATAAAATGCCACTCGTCAAAACCGAGGTGAAAATTCATATTAGGTTTAAATTGATGATAAGTACTAGTAATAAAGGTTGTTATATACGCGTTCCTTTTCATATATTCAGATATATGAGTCTGATTGGGTGGAATTGGATTCCAACCCGGAGAATCGACTAAATCGTCGCTACGTAATTTAGGTTTTTCGTGATTAAAAGGGAAAGTTCGAATACCCGTATGAATAGCTCGACGAACCGGGAGGGTGGGCAATGATTCTGGATAAGCTTTATCGAATACAATCGAATCTTTAGCGAACTCATCAAAATTAGGTGTCTTAATCCAATTATTACCATATGTTTTCCCGGTATGATCTTTTCTAAGAGTATCAAAAATGATAAGAAATATTTTCACACGTATTGAAAAGAAGTAAAATTGAAAAATGTTAAGTTTAAAAATTAGATTAGTTTTTCATCTTTTATTGATTTGAACATATATCGTTAACTCATTGCAAATATGAATAATTACTTATGCAAAACACCCGTTAGGATTGCCTTTGCAGGCGGTGGAACTGATGTCGAACCGTACGCCTCAGATTATGGAGGTTTTGTCATTAATTCTACCATTAATATCTATTTTCGGTGTGTTTTTAGTAAACGCGAAGATAATCTAATAAATATTTATTCTAACGATAAATTCTTTCCTTATAAATTTGACACGATTGAAGTTAAAAATATTAACTACCATCCCTCTGATTTTTTTGAAGCCATATTTTCTCTAATGACGCCTAAAATAGGGATGGATTTATACGTTCACGGTGAACCACCTAAAAAAGCGGGTTTAGGCGCATCAGCAAGTTTATGTACATGCCTTATCTCAGGTATTTTGAAATTAGAAGAAAGGGAAATTGATCTAAGTGATATCGCCGAAAAAGCGTATAAAATTGAACAAAATATCTTAAATAACATCGGAGGTCGTCAAGATCAATACGCAGCAGTACACGGTGGCTTTAACGAAATACAGTTTCTTGGAGATTCAGATGTGCGGGTTTCAAAATTACCATTAACACCTTCCTTTAAAAAGGAAATCGAAAACAATCTAATTTTGTTCTATACGGGGGAACCTCATACGAGTGGTAATATTGTAAAAGAACAAGTTAATTTCTATGTTAAAAATAAAGAAAAAGCAAAAATATATTTGGATAATCTAAAAAATATTGCGTATGAAATAAAAGATTCGTTAAATTCAGAAAATCTTGAGAAATTTGGAGCTTTACTAACTAAAGATCTAGAGAATAAATCAGATTTTAATCCATTATTGACCACTACCTACATGAAAGATTTACATAAAATGGTTATTAAAAACGGAGGAATAGGAGGGAGAGTATGCGGAGCAGGAGGCGGAGGGTGCATGTTATGGTTAACAAATCCAAAAACTAAAGAAACAATAGGGGAACTCCTCTCAAACCAACAAGGAAAATTGATCAAATTTAATTTTGTTGACAAAGGACTTGATATTCTCGAGATATAAGAAGTCATATGATATTATTCCTTCAAGATTCTAAAATTTTCTTTAAAATCTTATAATAGTGCGCTTCATTTTGGTTTTCTTGAATTTTCGTTTTTAATTTTCTTATGTAATAATTATCCGTATTTGTTCTGGTAATTCCGTTAATTTTTTTTGTTATTGCTAATCTTGTTTTTTCGTCTAAAAATTTGACGGGAATTTTGTTAAACTGTCGAATTAATTCCGCCCTATTTTTTTTAACGTTCTCTCTATTCGTTTGAGCTATATGGTCTTTTAATTTGATGTTTAAATTCATAATCCACATTTCAATTTTATCTAAATCTCCTTTAAGGTAAGTTCTTTGATTTAACCAATCTTTAAATTCTACGATATCGCTTAAAAAACTCTCTGGCTCAATTTTATCAACATCTTCTTTTAACTTTTCTTTGTTTAACTCTCGAATTTTCTTTTTCTTTAAATCTTGAACTTTTTCTTGAGGAAGTGATTGAAAAAGTTTGTCTAATTTTTCTCTTTCTTCTTTTGTTTTACCATCTAACAACCACTTATCAATCTTCATTTCTCTCAATATTAATTAATTCACACATCAAATTTTATTTATTTATTAAATTATTAACACATTCTATAAAATTGGATTTCTAACGTTCATTTTCTTACATACGTATAATTTTTATTATTATATTATTCTTATTAGAGATAAGTTAATATTTGGAAAAGTTTTTTATAAAATAGGTTATGAATGTTAAAGGAATCATATTTGACTTTGGCTTTACCTTGTATTATTTCAGAGATGCGACCGTAGATCGTTATTTCGACTGTTATAGGCGCGGTTTACTTAGATCTATAGAATTATTAGAAAAGGAACAAATTCTTAACGGAAAAGCCCATGTTGATAATTTCAAACGATTATTTAATAAAAAAAGAATGAATCTTTTTAGAAAAAGTATGAAAACGAAAATTGAACACCCTACCTCAAAAATCTTTAAAATTGTTCTAAATCTTATGATTAAAAAGAATTATATTAACGAATTTGAAGAAAAAGTTGACTCATTTTACGACGAATTAGCCGATTTGTATCATTCTTGCGAGGAGGAAGAATGGATTCCTTTCGAAAATACAAGGGCAACTTTAGAAAAATTAAAGGAATACAAAGACCTAAAAATAGCAGTATTATCCAACCATCCTCATCATCCTTCAGTTGAAAAGCTCCTTAAAAAATACGATTTATTTAAATATTTTGATATTGTTGTTACGTCGGCCCAATTTGGAAAACGAAAACCCGATCCAGAAATATTCCATCATACATTAAAGAAAATGGGGCTGGACATTCCTGATTCTGACTCTTGTTTAATCTGTGGAGACGAGCACGCAGATATAGTAGGAGGGCATAGAGCAGGATTAAAAACTATTTTATGCGAGAGAATCGTTAAATTTCCTTTCGAAAAAGAAATTGATCACGATTACTACGTTAAAATTACAGACATATCAGAAATTCTAAAATATGTTAATTAAAAATCCAATTTAACGATAAAAATCGTTGATTTAGTTATCGTCTCTTTCTCAATAAATAATTTAAATTAGTCAATTTTTCTATTCGTATTAGTATTAAAAATAAATAAAATAATTAAGAAGAGAGAAAAATGCCAATAATATCAATAGAAGTTGATGGCAAAGTTAAGACTCCAGAAATTGATCCTTCTTGTTGGATTTCTGAATCTGCGTGGATAATTGGAGATGTGACCATGGGTCCCGAAAATGTAGTATATCAAGGAGTAATAATTAGGGGAGATTTTTCTAGAGTTAAGATTGGTGCTAAAAATGTTTTCCAAGATGGTTGTACTATTAACACGGCTGAAAATTGTAGCGTTCGAATTGGAGACAACAATTTAATCGGTTTTGACGCAATAGTTCACGGTGCTTCGCTTAAAAATAATACCGTCGTGGGTATCCAATCGGTTTTAATGGTTAAAGTTACAGTAAATAACGATGCGATGGTAGGTGCAACGTCTTTCGTCCCAATGAGCAAAAAAATTCCTGCGGGTCAAAAATGGATTGGACGAGAATTAAAAGGAGAAAATACGCAAGGAGAAATATGGGAAATTGGGCGCCAATCGTGGCGTAATATGGGACTTGCCATGAAAGATCAAAAAGAGAAACCTTAAAATAGCCCAGGGGGGATTTGTTCCCGTTGGAGGAATTCTCCAAATGCTAGGTTTGAACCCCCGAAATCTGGCTCCGCAAGCCAGCGCCCTTTATGGTTGTCTATTTAAGAAATAAAAGATATCCAAACTAGACCACTGGGCTAAAGAATCATTAATAATAATTCGTGAATAATACTTAATATTTTTTTTTCTCTATTATATTTCTGTTATAAAAATCTTTTTTATACGCTCTGGTAAAATGAATCCAATATAAAAAAGAATTCCGCTAATTATTAATATAATTCTGTTGAATATTATCCATAGTGGATCAATAGCTCCAAGCACGGAATCTACGATTATAGCAGTAAAAAACGCAATAAACGCCAAAAATATAATTTTCCCCCTTAATTTAAAATTTGGATCGTCCAATTTCATTGATCCTATAGAAAAAATCATCCATACTATTATAGCCATAACCACCATACAAAGAAGACAAACAATCATAAAAATGCCAAACTCTACTTGAAATGGTGTTGTATGAACACCTACTTGTTCAATGTCAGTAAAGAGAAGAAAAAAGAATCCGATTTCAAAAATTATGCTTATAGCTAAATATATTATCAAGACTAAATTATAATATTTTGCAAACACTATTTTTCTAATAACTATTACCCAAAATAAAGTAAGCACGGGGAAAAATGTAAAACCTATTATAAAATATAATACTGGGCTAAGAGGTGCTCCAGTGAGTAGAATCGTTATAAATGTAATAGCATCTGGTATCCAAGGATTCGCTATTCCAATCCAACCTAAACTGAAATAAATAAAATCAGTATTCCTTTTTTCAAAATATTTAAGCATAATTTTGGTTGCCAAAATAAATGCTATAATTACAAAAATCAAACTGAATAAACCCTGTAAAAATTCAACTTGGTTAAGTTCCATTTAAATAACCTCTTATTCCCATTAATTTAGATAAAAAATTGTAATAATTATATTAGATAATTCTGATATAATTGTATTTAATACTTTCTAATATTAAATTAAGAAATGCATTTACTTTAAAATTTTAATTTCTCTATTATAATTATTAAACTTCATAAAATTATTAATGATATGTTTGAGAACTACTTAGTAATCTTCGACATGGACGGTGTTCTGGTTTTTTTTATAACAACTTGGATCATTATTTCTTCTGTATTGGCTATTCCTCTAACTTGATTTCAGTCTTGGGTTTTCTCTATAAAAAATACTTTAGTTTATCTTGAATAAACCTTACCTTAAATTTTATAATTATGTTGGAGCAAGGGAGCATTAATTAAGACCTATGTCCAATATCATCAGGACATTTTTGTAGAATTTGGTTTTTACTTAAATTATTAAATTTAGCAAATAAAGGTTTTTTATTAGAAGGTAAATAATGTTATCTCTATCGTTTGACTAAAACAAAATCATTTTGAAAAATTTAGTTCTAATAAATAGTTAAATAATCTTTATGGTTTTAAATCTCCAAACGCTATTGGTTTACTAATTTTGTACTACAAAATTAATTTTTCGGTATGTATTTTACTATCTTATACGAAAGTTTAACAAATAATATATTTTGTAATACAAGGTTATGTTTGAAAATTATTTAGTAATCTTCGACATGGACGGTGTTCTCGCTGACACAGGTAAAATTCATTATGAAAGCTGGGCTAAGATGGCAAAGGAAGACGCTAAAGTAGACTATTCTAGAAAGTTTTTCGAAGAGACTTTTGGACAACAATCAATACCTATTACTCGAAAATTAGTTGGTCCTGAAGTAGATCTAACTCTTGTCGTGAAATGGGCAAATTTAAAGGAACATTATTATAGAGAAATGGTTAAAGATAAATTAGAACCATTACCTGGAGTTATAGAACTTATAAAAGAATTAAAGAGTAAAAAATTCAAGTTAGCTGTCGGTTCAAGTGGTCCTCTTGAAAATGTTGAATTATTACTATCTTGTCTAAATATTAAACATTATTTTGATGTAATAATAACTGCTGAAGATGTGAAAAATGGAAAACCTGCTCCTGATGTCTTTTTAATTTGTTCTGAACGACTCAATATCATCCCAAGTAATTGTATCGTAATCGAAGACGCTCCTGTGGGTATACAAGCAGCTATTACTGCGGGAATGAAATCTATAGCGCTCACAACTACTCACGAAATGGATGAACTTTCAATAGCTAATTTCGTAGTCAAAGATCTATCTTCTGTTAATACAAATACTATTATAGAAATTTTAAAAATAAATTCGGAGGAATAATTATGATTTTTTTATGTCTAGGAAATTCTCTAACTGCTGGTTATCCTGGTTACGATCCTGCTCCCGATGGAATTTCACAAGGTTATGGCAATAAAGAATCACAATACGAGTATTGGCTTAAAAAATTTTGTTTAGACCATTTAGAGAGATCATTAGGTAATATAAATGACGAAATCCCCAACAGCTTACTTTTTAT
>JBHLLE010000170.1:0-7235 GCA_048885945.1 Candidatus Hermodarchaeota archaeon
TTACTACTTGTCCCTTTTTTTTTGTTCAATTCTATTAAATCAGATTTATAATCAATATCGTAAAAATTACCAACATTATCAATTCGAATAGCTAAAATCTTTTTTCCTTCGCTTATCATTGAGTTTATAATCTGTCTAACAGTATTTAAGTTAGAGGTTTTATCAAATTTTGAAATATCGTTAATAAATTCGTATGAAAATAAGAATGCAGGGATTACTTGTTTAATCTCTTCAAATTTAGAGATTTCTGAAATTTTAGTTATCTTTATTCGGTTTAGAAATTCTTTAAAATCTTTTTTAGTTGTTTCTACAATAGAAATTCGTCTTGATTTAGGTTTTATATGTAATAATTCTGGTTTAATTATTCTATAGAAAATTATAGGATAACTCAGTAAATGAGAAAGATTTTCAGATAAGGTTGAAGTAATTTTATTCATAAGATTAAATTCAAAGAAAGTATCTCCTGGGATTAATAAATAAAAAAAAATTTTTTTGAATACTTCGTTGTAATTTGTTAGTGAAAGAAAGGAATATAGTGGGCCTAATTGGTATTGCTTTTTAGAATCTATAATAAATAGGTTTTCTTTTATTGAAGGATTTTCTTTTTGAATTGAATCAATAAACTCATCGATTTTATAGCCTAAATGTCCTTTTACAATACAAATATGATTAGCTCCGAGATTAAAGAAACAGTTAATTGTATGATATAGAATTGATAGATTATTCAAACTTTTAATTTTAATTAGAGCTTTTGGAATATCACTAATAAATTTTTTAAGCCTAGTACCTTTTCCAGCGCATAAAATTACAATTACTAAATTTTCAAATAATTTATTCTTTTGTGGTGACAATCGTATTACCATCGAAATCAATAATAATTGTATGCTCTTGTTGAGCTACAAGTGCTCTAGACCGCTCAACCAAGATTGGATAATGATCTAAAATCTTTTTTCTTGTAAATTCATCAATGGTTCTTTGAATTTTATTTTTAGGAATTACTTCTTTATAGTCAAGTAGTCTAGGAGAAAACGGCAATTTCTCCGTGATCATTTCAATTTTGTTCATATAACTTTGTTGTTCATATGGCAAATTCTTTTTAATTTTTTTATTAAATCGGTAAATATAAGAGTGTTTTCCGTTTACAACAGTTCCTGCACCAGAAGTCGTAAAAGGTTCGCACGCAAAAGCGTCTCCAGGTTTTAAAATATAGTCATGATGAGTATCTTTATAGTTTGGTATAAAGGGTCCCGCATGTAAATTGTATTGCTTCAATTCGTGACCCCCCAAATTCACAATCGGTCTTAAACCGTGTTCAAGAATTTTTTTAGCGATGACATCACCTAATTCGTATAATTTGGTATCAGGTTTAAAAATACTAATTGCTGCTTCAAGAGCTTCTTCTGCAGCAACTATATAATTTTCAAGTTTTGGGTCCTCATCTAGGTTTATAGTAAAAGCTGAGTCTGCAATATATCCATTATAATGAGCACCGCAATCAATTTTTAATAAACCTTTTTCAGGGATTATTTTCTCGTCATCTATTATTGGGCTATAATGAGCTGCTATTTCGTTTAGAGACATATTTAAGGGAAAGGCTAACTCACAATCCATTTTATATATTTCCTCTTCGACTTTATTAGCAATTTCAAGAAAACTAATGCCAGGTTTAACTAAATCTTTAGCTTTTTTCTTAGCTGCGATTACTGCTTTTCCGGCTTTAATATAGTCTTTAATATCAGTTTCAGACATTTTTAATCTAAAAAGAATTAATTTAAAATATTAAAATTTAAGGTGTTAATCTATCGGGAGTTCTTGGATACATCACTGCCTCTCTAATATCTTCTAATCCACATAAAAATGTTACCCATCTTGCAATACCTAGTCCTACACCCGCGTGAGGTGGCATTCCATAACCAAATGTACTAAGATGGGATTCAAACGATATTGGGTTTAATCCTTTTGCCTCAACAGCCGTTGTTAGGTGTTCTTTATTGTGTACTCTCGTCCCTCCAGAGGTTAATTCTAACCAGCCCATTTGAAGATCAAAAGATTCGCTATATTTAGGATCTTTCGAGGGCATGATATAAAACGGTTTTATAGACATCGGCCAATGGGTTATGTAGTAATATCCCGTCAATTCCTCACCAAGTTTTCTGTACGCTTCTGTGGAGATATCTTCGCCCCATTCAATAGCAATACCAAATTTATCATTTATTAAATCAACAATTTCATCGTAGGTGTATCTTGCAAAAGGTATTTCTGGCACCACTGTTTTTTCATCCATTTTTAATAATTTTAAAGCGTCTATTTGGTTAGTTCGTATGTCTTTAATTACATTATGAATGAGTTCTTCTAAAATTTTAAGAACATCATCCATATTGGCAAATGCCATTTCTATATCCAACGTGAATATTTCACATAAATGTCTTTTAGTATGGCTCTTTTCTGCTCTAAAACAAGGACTTAATTCAAATACTCTTTCGTAAACGCCACTTAATTGTTCTTTATATAATTGAGCCGACTGAGTGAGAAAAGCTTCTCTGTCAAAATACATTATGGGGAACAATTCGGTACCTCCCTCCGTGGCAGAACCTATTATTTTCGGAGTGGTAATTTCAGTAAAATCATTTTCAAACAAAAATTTTCTAATAGCTCGGAGTACTTCCCCCCTTATCTTAAAAATCGCTTGATTTCTCGTTGATCTTAAATCTAAACCTCTGTTATTTAGTCTTAAATCCAATTCCGATATAGTTTCACCCGTCATATCAATAGGTAATTTTTCAGGGGTCTTATTTAATATTTTAATTTCTGAAGGGATTACTTCGATGCCCCCAGGGGCTTTTTTAAATTCTTTAACCTTGCCCTTTACCATAATACAATACTGGTATCCCACTTTTGTTTTTTCAAAGACTTCATCTGATACTACTCCTTTCTTCAAGGTTATTTGCCGTTCTCCATGTTTATCTTGAAGATTAATAAATTTTAAGCCTCCTAAATCTCTAAAGTTTCGTACCCAGCCTCCTACTATAATCTCTTGGCCTATTAAATCTGGAGTCACATCTTTAGTGAAATGTGTTTTTCTCCAACTATCCATTTCATCTAGCATTTCAAAAGCAATTTTATATATGTTTAAAATTTAAACTTTAAAATGAAAAATAACAATAAAATTTTTTGTTATCTTAGGTAGTAAATATGGTAAAATTGATTTGGGAGAATAAAAACCAACATAATACAATCGAGCTTAAAAATCAAGAATTAAAAGCCCCCGAATTAAGTGAAGCGATTATCTCGCCTATAATAATCAATAACGACGATAATGACCCCTCAAATCGTTATTTTATAAAAAAGAATGACAGAAAAGAAATTATTGACGATCAATGGAATAATCTTTTGCTATGTGGAGACAATAAGAAATTTATGAAATGGTTGTTAACGAAATTTTCAAACAAAATACAATTAATCTATATTGATCCCCCTTACGCAACGGGAAGTGATTTTAGTTTAAAAGTTCAAATAGGAAAAAACCAGGAAATTATAAGCGATTTGGCTTACGAGGATAAATGGGTTGAGGGATTAGATTCATATCTTAATTTTATGCACGAACGCCTTATTTTAATGAAAGAACTGTTATCAAACAAGGGTTCAATTTACATTCATATAGATTGGCATGTCTCACACTATATTAAAATTATGATGGACGAGATATTTGGAGCTGAAAATTTTCGAAACGAAATTGTATGGGCCTATCCAGCAGCATCCGCACGAACTAGACGATTTTTTATTCGTTCTTTTGATACCATATTGTTTTATTCCAAATCAGATGATTATACTTTTAATGACGACCCTAAAATTTACATGGAGTACTCAGATAGGGTTAAAAATGCGTTGAAGAAAGACGATAAAGGAATTTTTTATTATCGGGGAGGGAGCCACGATGGAAAAAAGTTATCACGTAAAGTATATGTCAATCAAAAGGGGATTTTTCCTCGAGATGTTTGGAATGATATTCCTTATATTAGAGCAAATACCTTGGAATATCAAGGATTTTCAACTCAAAAACCAGAACGCTTATTAAAAAGAATAATTTTAGCTTCTTCTAACTTCAACGACCTAATTGCTGATTTCTTTTGCGGTTCAGGTACCACTTTAGTAGTAGGAGAGAAGCTCGGCAGAAAATGGATTGGATGTGATATTTCTCCTAATAATATACATTTAACTAAAAAAAGAATGCTAGATATAAAAAATAGCAACGACATCGTTAATTGGAAAAAAAAATTTAATAAAAAATGTCAACCTTTTCTTGTGTTAAATTTTAATTTTGACAAGAAAAAGCAAATAATACCTGCCAATTTTTTATCAAAACGATTTCATGACAATCAAGAACTTTTTTCGTCAATTGCCTGTGATTTTGAAGTTAATATTAAAGAAGATATTAATAGAATTATTATTGAGTTATGTAATTATAATTTACATTGTCTAGATGTAGTCTCTAAAACCCTTCAAAGTAAAATGTCCCATTTTTCTGATTGGATTGATTATTGGGCAATAGACTTTAATTATCAAGGTGATGTATTTAACAGCATGTGGATCTCCTATAGAACTCCAAAAAATAGGAGTCTAAAATTAGTATCTAACCCATTTCAGTATAATGAGTTAGGTTCTTACGAAATAATGATAAAAGTAATAGATATTTTTGGAAATGAAACATTAAAACCTTTTAAAATCGAAATTAAGTGACCCATATGAGTTAAAAGATTAATTCGATTGTTTTACTTTTTTTATTTAATTAATTCTCTTAATATCATTGTAGCATAAGATCCTTTAAGAAGCGAGAATTCTATTTTCAATTTCATTTTACCTGGATAAAGATTATCTTTGGTTAATTCAATAACTCTTAATCCCGTTGGTTTCATCATCATAGCTCTAAATGCTCCTTTAAAATCGTATTGATTAAGTAATTTACTATTAAAGATATTGATATCAATTCCTTCTTGTTCAAGGCTTTCTGTTAAAATATTTTTCATAAGGGGAAATTCACTAAGATTTGTTTCGTATCCTACAATTGGTAAAATTATCCTAGCTCGATTAAGATCAATTGCTTTTGTTAAATATTTGTCGTACAATCCTTTTTTAGCTCCTAGAACATATTTAATTTGAGTAATATGGTCATTATTCTCTTCTAAGATACTTATTGTGTCCCCTTTAATAGGGTTGGTTAGAGGTATCCCCTTTTTTATTCTTAACGAGAGCATTTTATTGAAAATAAAAGATTGGAAAGCACTAATTAGTAAATTAATAATATCTTTATGCAACACTTTAAAGCAACCTTCATAGTCGTTTGGATTATTGATTAAGTGTTTGACCATTATTCTCTCATAATAGAGACTTCTTGGTAAAATTTCGTAAGCTTTTCTAAAATCCCCATCCATTTTTAGGTTGTTTCTTATTTTTTGTAGAGTCTCGTTTTCTGTAGGATAGATTTTAGTTACAAATTCTTCAAACGCTTCTTTATATCTGCCTTCTAAAAGATAACGCCCCACTAAATGAGAATTTGGTCTATATATTCCAAATCTTTGAAGACCGTAATAATTGGGAAATCCATGTTTAAGTAAATACTTAATTATTGAATTTATGCTTTCATTTAATGATTTTTTGTTATCAATATTTCTTATAGTAATTGTAAAATTATTTCCCCAATTATCTCCAATTTTAACCGGTTTTTTAGACGATCGAATTGATCGGAAAAAGGAATCTCGAATTTTTAACTTCTTTATTTTATCCAAATAATTTCCTGCAATTGATACTTTTTGAACGCTAATAGAGCATTTATCTTTCAATCCAGAATAATAAATTAAGTCTCTAGGGATTTTCAATGCTTTTGAAATCTCTCTAAATGCATCAAACGAGTCTTTATTTATTTTAATTAAATTAAAGGTAGTATATCTATCGTTTTGTTGTTCCAAAAACGAGTTGCTTGAATAATCTTCTTTAATACTAAGAGTCGTCCCATCTTTTAATATTTCTTTAACGATAAAATCTTTATAATTATTTTTATATATACCTCCAATGCCTTCGATTTCCGACGTACTATAAACTTCTATGCCTACTTGTTTTTCAATTGATTTTTCACTTTTCATTCTATGATTACTATTTTCCATGCTTCGCAATCCAAGAATTTTTTAATTACAATAGTTTTAAATTTCCCGTAATCTCATCAATTTCAGAAGATTTTGCAGGACCAATTCCAAGAGCAGTAGTAGTGCCGGGGTCCAATTGAGTAAGACCTGCATCCTTGATAAGATAACAGGGTAGTTTATGCTTTTGAATTAAAGAATAAATCTCGTTTAATTTTTCTTTACTTTCTACTTTTAATACGACTTTTTTTTGACCTGAGTTTATCCAATCCTTCCAAACTTTCTTGTTTATTCTTCTTACTACATTACACGATGATACACTAGCGTGACACGCTTGAGCACATTTTTTTCCCGTACTCATACCCAAATCTGTTCTAATTAATATAACTTGTTTATATTCAAACATCAACTAATACATCTCAATAGATTAATAAGCTTACTAAAACGTGGTGTTTATGCAAAATCTATTCTAGTAACATTTCCAGTTAATTCAAAAATCAAATCTTCAAGTTCGTTTTTTGTAAATAAAATCTTTTCCTTGTCTGATTTTCGTAAAATCCCCTTAAATTCAATATCTCCAGTTGCTAAAAAGATTTCATTTAAACTCAATACTTTAGCAGGGGCAATTAAAGACTCCAACACTGGACGAGGTTTATTTGTCTTTTCAATTAAAATTATCTCATCTATTTCGTATGTTTCTTTTATCCAATTAATCAAATCTTGAGTAATTCTGAGTTTATCTTTACTTCCAACAACTAATATTACAACATCCTCATAATCAATGGCTTTAAAAAAAGAAACATTTTTTAAAAATCCATAATTGTCTGGGTCGTTTTCCTCTAGCTCGAGTAAATCTTTCGCAAGATCTAATTCAAACTCTGTTAATATGCCCTCATCTAATTTTTTTTGGCAACTTGTGCATAAAAAACCCGAGACCACGCATGTATTACAAACGTTATGAAATTTTACCATTTGATTATTTAATAAAATGTAATCCCTAATAATTATTTTAATAAAATAACCTTAATAATATTTTAAGTTTTAGGAAATAAATGATGAAATGAACATATTTTTATTATTAAATTAGAAAAAATTTTAACA
>JBHLLE010000171.1:0-7219 GCA_048885945.1 Candidatus Hermodarchaeota archaeon
AATCCAAGAACTCTGGGAATATAGCCAGAAATGAGAGCAGTATAACCTGTGATAAAGAGATGGCAAGTGAAAAATAGATATCCTATCCAAAGCTTTATAGTTCTGTAGTAATATACATCAATATATTGAAATACTAGAGCGAGCACACTTACCACCATAGTAATAGTATAAAGCAACCTAAAAATTCCAGATAGAGATGCAAGCATTGTGCTTACTGGTTTAAGTACAATAAATAATCCCAGAGCGATAATTGCATCAAGTAAAAGGATGATTAGATATAAAACAACAGCTATATTGAAAAAAGTATTATTGGCTTTAATATTTTTAGCTAACGCTTTTGTATCTCCGGGATTAATAAAGTTTGGAAGAATGAAATTACCAACGATGATAGCTAAAATTAACGAAATTATAAATGCGACACCTACTACTATTGCAGCTTTATTATATGGTATATTAGTAATGCTTTTTATCATTCCAATCACTCTATCACAGTTATTACGACATTTCCCTTTTTATGCCCTTTATCTACATAGCTATGAGCTTCTACAATCTTTTCCATAGGATATGTTCTATCTATAACTGATTTTAACTTCCCTGTCTCAATAAGTTCATTAAAAAAATTCAAATATTCATTTTTTTCATTTGAGTATCCCTTTTTAATCGTGACAAATTTACCTCTTGGAGCGAGCGCTTTCTTGTAGTTAGGAGTGGGAATCTTTCCTACAGCATCAAAGATTAAGTCATAAAGCTCACCGCTCTCTACAAAATTTTCTCTAGTATAGTCGATCACTTTATCAGCACCTAGAGATTTTACCATTTCTAAATTGGTGGTACTACATACCCCAGTGACTTTTGTTCCATAATATTTAGCAAGCTGTACTGCAAACGTACCATTGCTACCAGAAGCGCCATAAATAAGAACTTTTTGTCCACTTTGGATTTTTCCTTTTCTTAGAAAGTTGTAAGCCGTAGAGCAGCCTACAATAATAGCGGCAGCTTCCCCGCAGGTAATACTGGATGGTTTTATTGCCACCATCCCAGCCTTCCACTCTTCCGGTAAACACACATATTCAGCATAGCTACCTGCTTTCAATCCAGTGGTAGATCCGTAAACTTGATCACCTTTCTTAAATAGAGTTACATCCTTACCTACTGCTTCAATTTCCCCAGCTACCTCAATTCCAGCAATTCTTTTTTTAGGCTTTTTAAAACCTAACATTACTCGCAACATGAAAGTAAAAAATTTAGAATCTGGGTGATAACCCTTCCGAAGCATCACATCTCCTGCTGTTACAGTAGAAGCATGTACTTTTACCAGCATTTCATTATCCTTTGGAGTTGGTTTTTCTACATCTTTAAGCTGTAGAACTTCTGGAGGTCCATATCTTTCACATACAATTGCTTTCATAATTTATTCTTATTTTTTAACTTTTTTTTAATTGATTTTAAATTTTTTTTTTCTATTTTTATAAGTTGGGATTCCTATATTTTTCGAGCATAATAGCCTTAGCTGTTTCTGAAATTGCTCCTATAACAACGAAAAAGATAACAATACCAAAAAACCAGCTTATTAGGTATTTTTCAAATGGAACGAAAGGTACTAGCTCAGGTCTTTTGATTAAGACCGCTAATAGTGGTATGGTCATTAAGGATAATAATATTTTAACACCAATAATGATTTGATGCTTTCTAACTTGCTGATTCCCAATAACCCCCCGAACTAAGTCTAAACATCCTTCAGAAATAGTGAATACTCCAAAAATGCGTAATAAGATTAAAAATTCTATTTCTATTAGACGAGTAAAATCCATGACAGGTTGTATTATAAAGATTAATCCTATAACCATCTGAATGATCCCTCCAACAATCATGCCCGTAGGGTTTACGAAGGATTTTTTATCTTTTCTCTTGCGTCCCCCTTCACACTTAAAATCTTCTGGAAGATAGCCTTCCATAGACAATCCTACGAATATGAGCGTCACAATTGTGAATACGCCTGCAAGTCCTAAGAGGATTCCTACGAAATCAAGTTGAAAACTGCCCATAAAGAGGTTTACAATCATGAATATCAAGTTTAATAAGACAACTACTGCAGATAATATTCCTAAGACCTTAGTGTATAGTGGCCACAATTCTTCCGTAATGTAAACTTTAGGCGTTCCACGGCGCTTATACTCTTTTACTATACTTTCAGGCGTTCCCATATAGGCAAGGGCCATTCGAACTGAAGATTCTGTAGGGGGTCCAATATCTGAAAGTTCTTCAGCCTTATCCCATATGTGTTCCTCAATTTCGCTCAAGACATCTTCAAACTCGTTTTCTTCCCCCTTTAACCATTCAGGTAACTTTTCCTTAATTTTCTTAAGGTAGTCTTTAACCATTTTATCCATGTTTTGTTGACTCATTTTATTTTATCCTCCGTTCTCTTAACTCTTGTATGTTTAATCCACACATATCGCAAAATTGCATCTCTTTTTCGTTTATATCAATTTTATTTGCGCAATTTGGGCAATATAGATATTGATCCTTTAAGCGAACATTAATATCAAGCAATGGAGAAATAGCCTCTGTTAACTTGCTATAAAATCCAGATATATGATTATAAATTTTTTTTCCACGATCAGTAATTGAATATACCTTTCTTATTCGGTTCTCCACAATCTTCTTCTCAGATTTTAGGATGCCATTACCTTCTAGTTTTCTTAACAAAGGATATAAGGTTCCTTCTTCTATAACCAACATTTCATTAGTCTCCTTTTCAAGTTCCTTTAAGATGGCGTATCCATGAATCTCTCCTTTTTCAGCACTATCAATTACTGCTAAGATGCATAATGTACTAATTCCCCGATTTATTTCGCTTTCAAACTTTTCTACATAGTCTCTAATTTCTTGCGATGCGATCAGTGCTTCTGTGCCAAATTCCTTAACCCTTTTTATCATATCCACTTCTCATCTCCATTTTTTAAAATAAATTTAGTGCATGAATAGTATTTATTTCACACTATTATATGAATACTAAATCACTCACAGTATATAAAACTTCTTAAAATTAATTTTTAATTTAGATTTAAAAAAACAATTTATTTGAATTGAGCTTATGCTCCTGCTAAATTTGCAGGTTTAAACAATTATATTGGAAGTTCTTAAACAATATGTTACAACTGTTACTATTGCTATAATTGGTAAAATAAATAGTACTATTAGAGCAAGACCTTCAATCTGGAATAACTATAAATAATAGAAATGCTTTAAGGAATCTAGATTGTTTAAAGTTCTGTTTTTCTAATTAATATTATATTGTAATTTCCACTCTATTACCTTCTGGATCTAATATAACACTCTCAAAATATCCATCTCCCGTTTTTCTAGGATCACTAATAATTCTATAACCATCAACTCTCAATTTTTCTGTAATAGAGATAACCTTTGCTTCTGATCCTACAGAAATAGCAAAATGATTTAGCCCAATATATTGTTTTGAGACTTCTTTATTTTTTTTCTCTATTGAGGGCATTTGCATTATTTCCATACGACATCCATCATTAAACGATAAAAAATATGATTCAAATTTTTTTGTATCATTTCGATATTTTTTTCCAACTTTAAAATTAAAATATTTTTCATAAAAATCTTTCAGAATCTTAAGATCCCTTGTCCAAATTGCAATATGCTCTATCTTCATTATTCCTATGATATAATTATTGACATTAACATTATCTTTAATTCATAATATCAAAATTTGAGATTATAATTAATTTTTACTTGTTAAAAATTTATTTTTATATTAATTAATCGAAATTTCTAGCTTTTATGGTGTTTATATAAAATTGTAACCATTTTATCTAAAAAATCAGAAATAGCTTGCTTTTCTTTTTCTGAAAGCTTTTTTATGAAATTTAAATATTCAGATCCAAGATTCATTTTCATATTAATTATGTGTTTTATCAATTCTTCACCTTTATTTGTATACAATATATGTAATTCATTCTTTTTTTTAGTATCAAGATCCTTTTTAATGAGTCCCTTCTTCTGTAAGCGTGATAATGTTTGTGAAACAGCACCTTTAGTTAATCCGAAATGTTCAGCAATTTTAGTTACATTAGTATCATGTCCTTCAGATATAGATAATAAAAGGTGAATTTCTGAAGGATATAATTTAGTTTTATTAAATATTACGACTCTTCTCTGCTCTAGAAAGGTCATCCTGCTAATGCTCTCAAGAATCTTATGTACTAATTCTTCGTCTGTAATCATATAGTGTATAGTATGTAAATACGGATTTAAATTCTTTTGTTCTAAAAGAAATTCATTTTCTTATACTAATTATTATAAATTTTTGAAAAAATAAAAATAAAATTAATATTTGGATAAAAATAAAAGCGAAGGTTTAAATATTCATTTTAATTTCTAGTGTTTAGATACTAAACACAAACAAAATTATAAAAATTAAAATAGAGGTTAAAAATAATGGATACAACTAAATCAAATAAAATTGTGCAAGAATATTTGCAAAAAGAACCTAAATTCATAAGAAAGGTAAAAAAATTTTCAGGAACATTTGACACGACACCCGAAAAAATTTTCCCTCTCTTATGTCCCGCAAGGGAAGCAGATTGGATTATAGGGTGGGATTCTGAATTATTATATACAGAATCAGGTTATGCTGAAGACAAATGTGTATTTCGAACTGATGAAAATAATTTAGCAGGTGAGGGAATATGGACTTTTACTGGATACAAACTAAATGAATATATTAAATTCGTAAAAATTGAACAAGATCTTTTAATACATGCTAAAGTTGATGTAGTTCAAAATGAAAATGCCTCCACTACAGTTACATGGAATATTACCTCGACAGCAATATCTGAGAAGGGTAATAAATTACTTGAGAATCCAAAATCTCATATAGATTCAAATTTAGCTGTAAAAATGTTGGATTATTACCTCAAAAATGGGAAAAAAATCTCAAAAATGTCGCTCATGAAGGAGAAAATACATCATTAATTTGAATAATATAAATATCTTTCTTTTTTTTACTTTTTTAAACCAATTAATCTAAAACAGCAGATAAATCGTTTTAAAACGACGAGCTTAACAAAGGTCTTTTATTTCACTTTTTTTATAAATTAGAAAATAAATACGACTAGAAACTGATAATAATGTGAATATAATAAAGCTTATCAAGACAAAATTATATAGGTAAGCATTGAAATCAATTAAAGTTATTCCCAATATTATAAATAAGAAAGATCCATAATACTTCCCTATTGGGTCATATATTGGTTTTTTAATCTTAGAAGTAAGTAAAAATTGAAGAAACATAACAATTACAACAATTAAAACAAAAGGTGGAAAAACACCTCTAATTGTTAAAGCAATAATTATTAAAAAAATGAAAGAAAAATCTCCTAAAATATCAAGAATTCCTCCTAATTTTGAACAGATTTTAAATCTTCGCGCAATATAACCGTCTAAAACATCGCTTACAATGTCTATAATGCAGAGAAAAAAAGCCAGAATAAACACATCATACCAAATAAAAAAAAAAAGAAGTGGAGATGTAGCGACTCTAAAAATACTCAAAAGATTAGGTATTTGTCTTTTTATTTTAGTAAATTTTAGTAATTTTGACATTTTAATTGAAGACCTGACCAGATTTATAACATTTTATTTTTGCAAAACCATCGTAAGTATATACGATTATAGACATTACTACTTTTCCACCAGCATCTTTAACCCGATCTTCCATATCAGAAAGTGCTGAGTCGCTTCCACCAGCGGATACAATAATGACTACATCTTTATTATCTAAATCATCTACATCTTTAAGATAGTCTTTCACCGAATCGTGAGGTTCACTAGAATAAGTAGGCGTTCCAATCACTATTAGATCATAGGAAGAGAGGTCTGTTGGTGTTTTGGAGCTAATGGTTGTAACTTTTATCTTCCAATCATTTTCTTCTAATCCTAATATAAATGCATAAGTTATTTCTGTTTGAAATGTACTAACTCCAGGACGATAAGCAACAAAAACTTCTCCTGTTTTACCGTTTTTGTTGATAGTTTCAACTTTGCTAACAGTATCAGTTCTTATATATTGCATCATTAGATTAGCAGCAACAAGCATAGACGCAATTATAATAATAAATATAATAAAAAAACTAAATTTTTTTTTTTTTTTAAAATAGGATGAAAGCTTTTTCATTTAATTTAAACTCAAAAACTACAATGCTTATTTGAAAATGATTATTGAATAAAATTAAAAAAATTAGGAGTCCATTTTTTATATTATCCTTTTAAATTTCAGCATCAATTATTTCATCTGATTTTAAATCTGTATTAAAAAATACAATTAATCTTCAGTTGATAATTAGAATTAGATTCAAAATTTTTTTATTTTTGGAATTAAATTTACATTGTGATATTAGAATGTAAATATTAGAAATTAATTGTGAAATAATATCGCTTCTTCACAATATTCGCAATATGGTCTTATAGCATCGTAGTTTCTAATAAATTGTAAGTTTGGATTTATCATTTTTATAAATTCATCAGTTGGCTTTTCGTAAATTGCCTTACAAATAGTTTTTGTATCCAAATTTAAAATTTTGCATGCCTCAAGCGTAGGACAAAAATTCTTTGAATGAAAAACCAATTTATTATCAGATTTATAAATAATTGGTATCTCATTTTCATTTATATCCAATTTTGTAATAAGAAGCTTGAAAGCTTTTTCAATTTCACTTCCATTTAATTTTTTTATCTCAGATTTGTTATTATAAAACCATCTCTTTCTCTTTGCAAAAATCTTTTTTTCGTATTTTTTCCAATCCTCTGGTAATGAATTTCTAAGGAGCTTTATTTTTTCTCTTATTTCAAAATTATATAGTTTTAAACATTTTTCTTTTAAAATCCCTCCACTTATTAAAATCTTTGAGTTTGAACGAGATTTGATTTCATCACACGAGATATTTATCATATTTCTTCCTTGTTTTAGAGAATCTTCAATACTCACACTATAAACTAATACGGGAATTTTAGACCAAATTATTGCTGTCATACACATTGGACAAGGTTCATGTGTAGAAATTAATGTACAATTTTTTAATTCTTTGCCAATAATTTTTATTGCTTCTTTTATCCCATTCATTTCAGCATGAGCAGTTGGATCATTATCAGTGACTTCAGTATCATGTGTTCGGACTAAAATCTTATCATT
>JBHLLE010000172.1:0-7217 GCA_048885945.1 Candidatus Hermodarchaeota archaeon
TAAAAAAAAAAATTTAATTAATAATAAAATAAAAATTAGGATATGGGGTTGATAGGATATGGGATTGAGGGATATATTAGCGAGAATGTTTACAAAAGTACATAAAATAGTAATATGTGGGTTAGATAACGCAGGAAAAACAACTTTGGTATCCTTTTTACAAAAAGGTACTTTCATTAATCATACGCCAACAATGGGAAAAGAAAGAACGACGATTGAAGTTCAAGGAATAAAATTAAATATTTTTGATATGGGGGGCCAAAAAGATTTTCGATCTTTATGGCTTGGTGAAATGAAAGATGCTCAATGTATTATTTTCATGGTTGACGCAAACGATCCACAAAGATTCAAAGAAGCGAAATTAGAATTATGGAAATTGTCTGAAATTATTAAACAAAAACCTTTAATTATATTGGCTAATAAATACGACCTAAATACAGCAGTAGATATAGGTGAAATTCTTGAAGCGTTTAACTTAAAAGAGTTACCATCTTTTGAAATTCTTAAAATTTCGTGTAAAACTGGGTATGGAATTGTTGACGCTTTTTCTAAAATTTATTACAAATTAACAGGAAAATATCTCAAAAAGAGAGTTTCTCCCAAAGCTTTGACTGTTTACGATCTAGGTGGTATTCCGCTAAGTACTAAAGAAGGAGAGTTTGATCATAAAGATATTTATCAAGGAGGATTATTATCCGCAATTACAACTTTTGCAAAAGAATCGTTAAATTCAGAAATAAAGTCCATTGATATGGGAAATAATATTGTCATAATTCGAAAATCAAAACATCTTATGGGATCTATTGTAGGTGAACCAAATAAAATTAACGTTCACGAGGCTTCTGATGGATTGAAAGAATTATTAGAACACCTCGAACATATGTGCCCTGAACTTGAAAGTAGTCAAGTTAATTCTGAAAAGATAGATTTTCTTGTTCAACAATATTCCACAAATATTTTATAAAATTAAGTTTATTGTTAAATTTCATTTATTTTAAGATATTTTTAATTTTTCCAATGCTTTTTTCCATTCACGAAAATCTTGGCCAGGTTTTAGCAAAATAAAGCTTCTTCCTTCTTCTTTATTGACTTTAAGATAAAAATCACAGGCAACACAAGTTAAAGATTTTTTAGCATAAGTTCCTTGTTTTTTCCCAAAACAATATGTTCCTGCAATAGCCCAACAAATCCTTCCTCCATTGTGTCCTCCATTTATTCCATTAGATACCGTATCGTTTGCAGCAGGACAAATACCCATTTCTGAGATATTTATACCACCATGCTCTCTACCACATTTTTTATATTCCCAACAATTTATTCGATTACTTATTTTCTTACACCTTTTTTTTCTTATATAATATATTTTTTTTTTTTAAAGAAAGGTGCAAAAATTACTTTCATAGTGAAGAATAAATTTTTCTATTTTACATACTTTCAATTTTAATTGATCTTACTTTAAAGAAAAAATAAATAGAAACATTATTTTACCAATTTCTACATCCATTTTCTTACGTTCTTCGATTAGGTCGTCAACAACAGATGGACCTGCTAACATAGTTACATTTCCTATTTCTGTTCCTGAAGCAATGGCTTTTAATATACGACGCATATTAATTTCTAATATTCTTTATCATTCAAATTCACTTAAATAAATCCAACTTTTCTTAACATATTAAAGTATAATAACATTAAAACAAAGTAATTAAGTAAAAAAAGTCAAAAATCGAACTATGCCAAGTTGGGAAAAAGATAAACTTAAAGGGAAAGAACTCTATCGTGGGGGAGAACATTTTTATCAAGCTGCAACAATTCCAATGTGTATTTCATTATTTCTTATATATTTAATTTTCGCAGTAAATAACATTATTTGTACAATAATTTCGTTATTAATAATTTTATTATTCATTATTGAGTTATTTTTGATGCACCATTCAAGGTTTATTAGAATCTATGAAGATGGGATAGTAATAAGATGGCCTATTCCAATTATTCATTTCTTTCCAAAAATTTATCCATGGGATCGAGTTATCGGTAGTAAAATTATAAAATATATTGAATGTGATTTAAATAAATCATATTCAAGGCGTACACATAGAAATCGTAAAATGCTGATAATTTTCTTTACAAATCAAAAATCCTATGAAATAAAAGACAGTTGGATTTCTGGATTTGCAAAAATTCAGAAGTTAATTCAAAAATATAAAAAAGCAGAAGGATTAATTCCTGAAAAAATAGCGTATTGTCCCAGTTGTGGAGGGGATCTTAAGAAAAATTTATGTTGGCATTGTGGTACTAAAGTAGTACAACCCTAAATTCTATTTGATTTGAATATCGTTAAAAATAAGGATTACACATCAATAATTTAATTTTCTTTTAAACTAGGAAAGTACCATTTCTCACCTTTCAAATAAGAGCCAACTTTTTTCGCTAAATTTTTACTCTCTAAAAATTTTAACGTTCTTTCTATTCTATAGTGATCCCATGATTTTTCTGATATAATATCATCGTAAGTAAGGTATTCCTTTTTCATAGCTATTTCTAAAATACTTTTAATATCTGAGGTAAGTTCACTTGGTACGAATTCCACAATTAAAATATTACTATCATTAAGAGTTTTAATTCCTTCAATTAATTTCCCTTTTTCTAATTGCTTCAAGGAATTTATAATATCTGTCGGTTTTCCATCAAAAGAGGGATAATTAGATTTAATAAATGAAAATAATTCTAAAATTGAAATTACTCCCCCAGTTTTAATTATTAAGGTGTTTCCAATTTCTAATAAAAAAGCTTGTAAGTGTTTATCATAATTATCTTCTTTTAGTTTTGGAACTTTAGGAATATGCGGTTTTTTGATTTTGGTTTCTTTAACTTCTTCTTTCTTTATTTTTTTTACTTTTTCTTTGAAAATTTCGCTTGTCACATCGATCAATTTTGCGGTTAGCATCTGATCATTCATCCGCTTTGCCTTTTCTAAAAATCTTTCAGCTTTTTTACTTCCTAATATACTTGCTCTATCAAAACAAAAATAAGCTCTTCCATCATCGTTTAATTGGAAAAAATTAGCTGCTAAATTCAACCATGCTTTCTTATCGTGTTGATTTATTCTAATTGTCTCCTTACAGCACTCAATTGATTTTTGATATAATTTAAGGTGGAAATATTCCGCTGCCATATTATTCCACGCTTGAAAATGTCTAGGATTTTTATAAATACAATTTTTATAACAATTTATCGCACTTCGAGGATTTTGTATACTAGAATGATACTTTCCTAGTTCAAACCAATCGTTTGCAGTGTAATCTTTCAAAAAATCACAATTATTATTCTAATTTTAATCCACAATAAGGGCATATTTTATAATCTTCGGAAAATGTTTTGTTACATTTTTTACATTTAGGTGGGTGTTTTGATTTTGTTTGTTCTTTACTAGTTTTTTTTGATTGAAAATCTACAATCGGACTTTGAGTAATTATTTCATTTGGTAAGTTTCTCTTAAATAATTTTCCTATGAAACTTGGTTTACAGTATAAATGTTCTTCGTAAGTTTTCTTATTAAATACAATCGTATATCTTTCTGTAAATTTTTTAAGAGAAAATACATAAAAATTTCTATTTTCGCCCATTGTAAATTTAGTTTGATTATAAGGAACGCTGTATGTAGATCTGCGAATTTTTCTTTTAACAATTAATTCGTTTTTAGATAATTTCATCTCTACAGGGAGATCTAGTTTTCCTTTCTTATATCTTAAGAATTTATAAAATTTCTCATTTGACGATTCGTTACATGTTCTGCAGATATCCCTGTAGCAATGAGTTGAGCAATATTTTTGATGGCATAAGGAACACTCTCGTTCTTCTTTTAAACAATATTCTTTATTATCAAAAGTGCATGAAAATTTATGTTCCATACATACATAATCTTCACAACTTGGACATTCAAAAGAACATTCTTTATTAAATCTACATAACGTTTTATCGCATATACTACAATGGACTGAACAATCAGGGCAAAGAGGTGTTTCACAATTATCGCAATGATTTAAGTGGTTTTTACAGATCCAGATATTATCCATATCAATTGCTTTACAGCTACTACATTCATAATAATGATCTGAACAGAGAGGTACGCTACAAGTTCTACAAAATTTCATATCACAAAATCTGCAAATCTGCTTACCACATTCATCACAAGAAAAAGAGCAATTTAAGCATGACAAATGCAGGTTCTGACAAATTATACCTTGATTAATAGATTCACCACACGCACATTTAGGAGCAATGATTTCGTTATCAAAAATATCGTATTCTAAATTTAATTCTTTTATTCCAAAAGGAGAGGAAATTTTACATTTAAAATAAAAAACAGCAGGAATATAGATTAATGCAGCTCCTAATATTTCATAATTAGTCTGTACTTGATAAATTGATTGATATTCCGTTTTTTTAAATTCTTTTTCGTTTTCAATTTCAAGAATAGTTTTTTTAAACTCTTTTACATCTTCTTTTTTACCTCTCTCTTTAGCAGATTCAACCTGGTTCTGAATTTCATAAATTCGTTGATCGTAATAATTTTCAAGTATATCAATTTCTTTTCTTAGTCTTTCGTTCATTTGCCCTTTCATTTTTTCTTTTTGAATATCAACAGAATTCTCAATTTCGTTTACAGTTTTATTTATAATTTTTTTAAAACTTTTTTCGGTTACATCTAATATCTCTCCTTCTAAAGGCATATTAGTAGTCAGATTTGGATTATCTGTATTAAAATAATTTTTTATTTTGTTAATATAAAACTCTTCGTCGATTTTAATATCATTATTAGGTTTAATTAAAGGAATGACAGGTTTCTCTATGATGGTAAAGGTTTCGATAGAAACAAGTTCAATTTTAACTAAAAATATTAAAAAGGGTACATAGGAAATATAGTGCCCTAATGATTCAATATTACCATTAGTAATATATTTACCATCTGGATTATTAGATTTTGAAATTAGATTCTTTAACGACGAAGAGAATGATTTTTCCGCTTCAAATTCAAAAGGAATATATGCTTTAGCTATTTTCCCTTTATTTATTATTAATTCAATCAAATCTGTTAACTTTTTACTGTTAAAAGTAAGAAGATCTGCGGTCGGATATTTTATACTAGAATTTCTATCAAAAACAAATCGAAAAATAGGTGAATTTTTTTGAGGTTCATATATTTCCACTAAGCCATCGTTTTCTCTTATTATGTATCCCATCAAATTATAGTATCTTTTAACAAGACTTTTTAAATCATCTCGATAAGAGAAATTTTTGCCATTATCATTAACAATATTTTCCTGTTTTATACTTTTATTTGAATCAATCATTTTTCTGGAGTTTTTTTAATATTTTTCTATTAGCGAGTCTACATCTAGAACGTTTTCAGATATTTTCTCTTGGATTGTGATTTTATCAACTACAGGTTGAATTAATTTTTCTAATTCATTTCTTAATTTCTCTGAATGGCCGTGTTTAACAAAATATTTCATGATTTCACCCTCTAGTTGCGTGGATCTTCCATCAGCATTCGATTTCACTAAACTTCCTAATATGTGGTTTAAATCACCTAGGATTGTACGAAACACTCCAATCTTTTTGTATAATAGATCTAAAACATATTGTTCAATAGTATTTTTGGAAGCAAGATTAAAAATATAAATTTTATCTGATTTTTGAGTAAGACGATAAACTCTACCTATTCTTTGTTCTATTCTCATAGGATTCCAGGGTAGGTCAAAATTTATTATTGTGTTTGCTACTTGTAGATTTATTCCTTCTGAGCCTGCATCAGTGCTTAATAAAATATCTTTCTCCTCCCAGAATTTTTTAATTGTTTCTGCTCTTTGGCTTGAAGATAAATCTCCACTAAATTTTATAAATGAATAATCTTCCAATTTTAATTGTTCAGAAATATAATCGAGTGTATCTTTAAATTCGGTAAAAATCACACATTTATTTGGAATTTGATTTAAAATTTTCTTTAGAGTAATAAGTTTTGAACTTTCTTTATTATTAAGTGATTCAGCCATTTTATGAAATTTTTCTAAAATAGGAATACTTAATAAATCAAATTGATTTGAATTTCGGGAATTAATCATATTTAAAATTGTTTTATCTGCGGCGTATACACTTGAACAGATTCTACGCTGCAATAATATAAGAGTAAATTTATGTAACCAAATTTTTCTATTATAGAATTTCTTTGACGTAATATTATATTTATTTCTAACATTATTCTTAGCTTCTTTATAAACGGCATCTTCTTTATTAGTTCCTTTTTCTAACTCATCATATGAAGTACTTATATAATCGCAAGTAGAATTGTAAAAATCCCACTCTTTTTCATCCATTTCAAACTGAATCGTGTTCGCTATCCTTTCGGGAAAGAAAATTCCTTGGATTTCTTCGCGTTTTCTTCTGATCATAATTTGATTTAATTCTCTCCTCAATTGTATTGGATTCTTGCAAGCACGTTTGTCATTTGGAACAGAATATTCCTTTCTAAACTGTCTATAACTTCCAAAAATAGGTTTCATTAGAGTAGTTAAACTAAAAATATCTTTTAGATAATTTTCCATTGGTGTTGCGGTTAATAGTAACATGTATTTCTTCTTTAATTGGTTTAAAAATTTCCATCCTTTTGATTTTCGATTCTTAACTCTATGAGCTTCGTCAATTATAACCATATCCCATGGATTAGATATTATTTTATCTGAATACCGTGTAGCTAAATTTATAGTTGTAATATATTGATTTTGATTGAAGTTACCCCTTCCAGTCGAAACAATAGGTATATCCAAATTGAATTTTTCAATAAGTTCGTTATGCCATTGATTAATTAAAGAGGAAGGTGTGATGATAATAAACGAATCAACTAAATTTCGAATTTTTAGCTCTGACAATACTGATAGCGTGATTATAGTTTTTCCTAATCCAACTTCATCAGCTAATAAAGCACTTCCTTGCATGTTTTGAAGTACTTGTAAAACCGCATCTTCTTGATGAGGAAATAATGAAAAATTATAATCTTCTGTTGAGAGTAAATACTGAAATCCACTAATTAATGAAACCCGTTGGGCAAGATCCAATAAGAAAAACCATTCAGAATTACCAAATTCTGCTTTTTGAACGTCTTTAAAAAATTTTAAAACATTTTGTTCTAACTCTTCAGACATCGAAAGACTCCTTTATTT
>JBHLLE010000173.1:0-7209 GCA_048885945.1 Candidatus Hermodarchaeota archaeon
TTGGGAAAACTAAAATTAATAACCTCACAGTAGAATTAGGAAAAGATTACCAGTTGATTGTACTAAAAATAAATGATCAGATGATTCTTGTCTCATTGTTAGATTTAAATGTTAATTTAGGTTTAATTCTTATAGAAATAGAAGAAACGATTAAAAAGATTATAAAAATAATAAGGGTTAAAGATAATGTTAACTGAAGATCAAAAAACAAGGTATTCAAGGCAGATTTTATCCTCTTTAATTGGAGAAAAGGGTCAGGAAAAAATTTCTAAGATAAGAGTATTACAAGTAGGAGCAGGAGGGCTAGGGTCTCCCTGTTCATTATATTTAGTCGCAGCAGGAATTGCAGAACTTGACATTATTGACAATGACATAGTGTCCTTATCAAATCTACAGAGACAAATCCTATATAATGAAACTCACGTTGGAAAAGATAAAGTTGAAGCTGCTAAAGATGTGCTATCAAATTTAAATTCAGAAGTGAAAATTAATACGTATAAAGACTTTATTGACGAGGATTCTATTAAAAAATATCTTAAAAATCAAGATTTTATTATTGATTGCAGTGATAACTTCAAAACAAAGTTTCTTGTAAATAAAATGGCTGTGGAAAATAATATTAGAGCCGTAATCGCAGGCATTAAAGATTTTTATGGGCAAATTATTACTATTAATCCAAAGAAAAGTGCTTGTTATCAATGTATTTTTCCAGATCGTTCTAAAACCTCAGAACCAGAAGAAGGACCTTTACCCGTCATTGGTGTCACTCCAGGGATCCTGGGCACTTTAGAGGCTCTTGAAGTGATTAAAACCACATTAGGATTACCTAACTTGGAAAATAACCTTTTAATGGTAAATCTTTTGAACTTGTCCTTTAATAAGATTCAAGTAGTCAAAAATGAGAAATGTATCTGTTCAAAATAAATAAAAATAATATATTAGTTTTAGTATTGGTTTTAGATATTATTTCTTTAAAATTTCGGGATGTTTTTCAAAAAATTCTTTAAAAGCTTTTCCATTTTTTACATACTCACCAGAAGTTAATTCACCTTGAAGTTTTCCGGTATAAATTCCTTCCTTTTTTACTGTTGCGGGTACACCAACAGCCATACTTCTAGGGGGAATTTCTTTATTCAATAAAACTGCACCAGCAGCCAGAACGGAGCCTTTTCCCAATTTTGCTCGATGTAATACATTAGATCCAATTCCAACAATACATCCATCTTCAATATCACATGGGCCATGAATCATAGCATGATGTCCAACAATACAATTTTCTCCAATTGTTAAACCTTTTCCTAATTCAACATGTATAGTAACATTTTCTTGAATGCTTGTGTTTTTTCCGATTTTAATTGTTCCCCAATCACCTCTTAAAACCGCTCCAAACCACACATTAACACCTTCCTCAATGATAACATCTCCAATTATAACTGCTGTTGGTGCAATAAAAGCATCCTCGTGTATTTGAGGTTCTTTTCTTGTCCTCGGACTAGGCATAATTATAGGCATATCTTAACCTTCAATTCTTATAAATATTTTAGTTTAATTACGATAAATCTATTGTAGTTTTTAAAAATTTATTTAATATTATAAAAATTATTTAAATTAAGCTTAGAGAAAAGAAATTAGTAATTGTGATGACAGTTTTAGAGTTTAATAAAGAATTACAGCAAAAGTATGCGAATCTTACCCGTAGTATTAACGAAGAGTTTATTAATGTCCATCCTATTCAAAGAGGTGGAATTTTAACTCCAGAAGCATATAAAGCCTTAGTTTCTTATGGTGATGGGTATAGTTTGTGTGATAATTGCCTTAAAGGCAGAATAGATAAAATTGAGAATCCTCCTGTTGTTGATTTCTTAAAAGATATGTCAAGATTTCTGAATATTGATAATGTGATGCCCACTGCTGCAGCGAGAGAATCTAAACGCTTAGTTATGAAAGTTCTTTCAAAAAAATATCCTAAAAGAAAAACTGTAGTAGTCGATAGTCTATCACATTACACAACCTATTTAGCAATTGAGACTAATAATCTGCAAGTAAGGGAAGTACCTAATTCGGGAGAACCTGAATTCAAATTAGATTATAAGGATTACGAGAAAATTATAAATGAAGTAAAAAAAAAAGAAGGCCAGCTACCATTGTTAGTTGTTTTAACTCACGTTGATTATAAATACGGAAATTATAACGATCCTAAACCAATAGGTGAGATTTGTAAGAAATTTAAAATTCCATTTTTATTAAACGCAGCCTACTCCGCAGGGGTATTACCTATAAATTGTAAAGATAATAATATCGATTTTATTGCTTGTAGTGGACATAAATCGATGGCAGCTTCAGGACCCATTGGTATATTAGGATTTAATGAGAAATTCTATGACGATGTTATGAACACCTCAAAAATTGAGGGGAATATAACTAGTAAAACTTTCCCAAATAAAATATGCTCTGTTATGGGGTGCCCTCCTGTTTATGGTGCCCCTTTAATTACTCTTATGGCTAGTTTTCCATTTATAGTAAAAAGAACTCAAAAAGAAGCCGTCGAAGAAGAATCGAAAAAAATAAATTACTTAATTGAAAAAATTAAAGATATTAAAGGCATTGAAACTATTGGAAAAATGCCAAAAATCCACCCTCTAACAAACCTTAAGACAGAAGGTTTTAACGAAATCTCAAAAACACATCCGAGAAAAGGTTTTTTTCTTAGAGAAGAATTTAAAGAAAAAGGAATAATTGGATTAGCTCCAGGAATATCTAAAGAAATGAAATTTAGTACGTATGGACTTACATGGGAACAAGTAAAACACCTAACAAATACATTTTTAGAAATAGCTAAAAAATATAATTTATGACAAAAATAGATTGAATTAGTTTTATTATTATTTATAGTTCATTTTTTTGGAGCAAAGTTAAAATTCAAGGTCTTAAGAATTTAATTTTGGTAATTAATTAACAACTATTATAAACTTTTTATTGATCGGAATTCTATTTAAAGATCTTTTTTTTAATTTTTAGTAAACTGATTTCTTAAAGGAATAAATTAAAAATTAAATTATTGTTATAGGTTTTAATGAAAATGAAGCTTTTAGAAGGTAAAGCAGCTCTTATAACGGGTGCAGGGAGGGGAATTGGGCGAGAAGAAGCATTAGTTATGGCAAAAGAAGGTTGTAATCTAATTATTAATGATTTGGGATGTTCTTTAGATGGAACGGGTTCAGATCATATAGTAGATGAGGTAGTTAAGGATGTGAAAAAACTTGGAGTTAACGCAGTAGCTAATTATGATGATATTAGTAATTATAAGAAAGCAAAATCTATGCTAGATCAAGCTATCTCAGAGTTTGGAAAACTAGATATTTTAGTAAACAATGCAGGGATAATAAGAGACAGAATGTCATATAATATGTCTGAAGAAGAGTTTGATACGGTTATTAATGTTAATTTAAAAGGAACTTTTAATATGTGCCGACACGCAGCTTCGTATTTTAAAAAAAAATGGAAAGAAAATAGAAAGTTTTCTGGACAAATAATAAACGCCTCTTCAGATGCAGGCTTATTAGGTAATTTAGGTCAGATTAATTACGGTGCTTCAAAAGCTGGGATTGCTGCTATGACTTTAATTTTATCTGGAGAATTAAAAAGGTTTACTACGGTCAATTGCGTGGTTCAAATTGCTCGAACACGCTTTACTATGTCAACACCTCAAATTGCAGAGATAATGCGTAAGAAAGATAAAAATGGGTTTGATATTTTTAATCCTTTGAATGTAACACCAATTGTTATTTTTCTTGCTTCTGATCAAGCGAAAAAAATCAATGGTGAAGTATTTAGAATTGCTGGAGATAAATGTTGGATTTATCGTGGATGGTATATTGTAAATAAAATAGAAAATGACGGAAAAATGTTTACGCCACAAATTTTAGGTGAAAAAATTAAAACAGAATTACTTAAAGGTATTCCTAAAAAGCAGACTGTTATGGATATGATGGGAAAAATAGTAGAAATGTAATATAGTATCATAATAATTTAGAAAAAATATAAAAAAGAACTTTTAAGGTTGTTGTACTATTATTATACAAATTAAACGTAGCGTAATAAAGAAATGACGCGTAAAGAATTGCAAGAAGAAATACTTAAATTAAAAAAAGATAATAATGTCACTATTTTAGCTCATTATTATCAACCATTGGAGATTCAAGAGATCGCTGATTTTTTAGGGGATTCACTTGGATTATCGCGAATTGCAAAAGAAAAAGCCAATACAGAATATATCATATTTGCGGGAGTTATTTTTATGGCAGAAACAGCTTCAATATTGAATCAAGATAAACACATATTAGTTCCAGCTCGAGATGCCTTCTGTGATTTAGCGAGCTTTTTAACTCCAGAACTAGTGGATGAGTTTAAAAAAAAATATCCCGATTTACCTGTTATTACTTATGTTAATTCAACAGCCGCGGTGAAAGCAAAATCAGATATTTGCTGTACTTCGTCTAACGCTGTGAAAATTACGAGAAAAATAAAAGAAGAGTTTAATTCAGATACCGTTTTATTTGGTCCAGATTCAAATTTAGCGGATTATACCGAGCAAATTTCTGGTATAAAAACCATTAAAATGCCGGCAAACGGACATTGCTACGTGCATTCTCAACTTACAATAAAAGACGTTAAAAAAGCTCGTAAGGAGCATCCAAACATAAAAATTTTAGCCCATCCTGAATGCATTAGAGAGGTAAGAGATTCAGTAGATTTTGTAGGATCAACGGCTCAGATGTACAATTTTGTCAAGCAAAATTCGTCAAAAGAAGATGAATTCCTCATTGGAACGGAAGTCGGATTATTAGAACGATTAGCTATGGATTTTCTAAAGAATAAATTTCATTTAATCAAAATTAAAATGGTCTGTAATGAGATGAAAAAAAACAACTTAGAATCAATAAAGTACCTACTTGAAAACCTAGATAATAACTCTTTAGAAATTAAAGTCCCAAAAAATATTTCTCAAAAAGCAATTAAACCCATTAATAAAATGTTAAAATATTCCTAATGGAATCAATTCTAAATTAGGTATCTAATTCACGTTCTAACACTGTTATTATATTTAAATTGATCTCAATTTTTTTTCCTTCTAATATACTACTCCTAAGCTCTTTACCTTCAACTGATTTATGTAAATTTTTTGATTTAGAGATGATTTCTAAGAATTTTTTTCTATCAGTTTCTAAAAATCCCATGTCTATTGCTTTTTTTATAATAAGAATTAAAATAAAAAGCTCAAATTGCGTTTGAATGGCATCCCAAATTAAGCCCATTTCTTTTAATTGAATTGATATATCCCTGGCCATCTTATCTAAATCGTATAATTTTTCACGATATCCGGACTCAAGATGTATGATTTCATCAATTAAGTGATCTTTAATTAATCGTAAGGTTGTCGTACCTAATAAATCGTCTTCGTGAAAAAAGAAATCGTCGTTTTCTCGCTTAATCAGATAAAAACCAAGCGCTTCTGTTATTAATTTTAGTCTGGCTAAATAATTTATCGCCTCTGGAGCTACATTATAAACTTCGCAAAACTGGTCTAAATTTAATTTATACCCAGAAAATCTACTTAAACTCTCAGTTTCATTATCCTCATCAAAAAGCCAATATTGCTTAGCAAATGCTCCTTGACCGAGGATGGAATTATAAAAAACGTAAAAAAGAGACAGATAAAGATCTCTATCTTGTTGAATTTCAAAAAAATTATCTCCAATTTTAGAAATAATTTTAACAATATGAAAAATAAAGTAATCAGGAACGCCAATCTCTCTATAAAAGGTAATTAAATTCAAGAGTTTATGTACATTTTCTTTAAGTTCATTTATCATAAATAGTTCTTTTTTTAGTTTTAGGGGTTCTTCTCCCAATTTTTCTATTCCTCGATCCGTAATAACATATCCTTGGTATTGTTTATTCGTTTTTTTATCCGTAATAATCTTTTGTTCTATATTATTACATTTTCGGTGGAAAGTCAAATACTTAGAAACTGTTGATCTACTTAAATTTGAATATTTGACCAGACTTGTAAACCTTTGAGGACCTAAATTTCTTAAAATAAATAATATTCTTCTTTCATTATCTTTAATACCACTGGCTTTTGTTAATAACTCACTCTTCAGCTTTTTTGAGATATTCCAGCTTTCCATATTTAAAATATAGTAAATAAAATATATAATGTTATACTTTCTTGGACCGTTTTCCAGAGAGTGGACCTATTTTCCAAGATATACTATGTTATTATTATTTGGTATATTTATATAATTTCAATTATTTTATGCTCAAAACCTTTAAAAATTTAAAAAAAAGATGGAAAATTAGAATATAATAAATTTTTTAACCAAAAGGAATTTAAATTAATTGAAAAATGTCAATAGAGAGCTCGGATTTATTAGATAGAATTAAAAAAATTGAAAAAAGATTAGAAGAGATTGAAAATAGACTTTCTTCATTGGAAAATCTTTTGAACCGTCGTCCATTTAGACCAGGACCACCTATACCACCTGGACCTGTTCCACCTGGACCTCCAAAACCTCCTGAACCATTTAGATTTTAATTACAAATTTTTATACATAGAAAAATAGTTCTGTTTTCAAGAGGAATACTTTAGTCTATTACATTGGACAGAAATTTATAATTATTTTTACAATCTTTATTCGTTTAATACTATAATATATTTTGGAAGTGATAAAAATTACTCAGTATCGTTTTCGCCTCACGGGAGTACCCCCAGACCAGGCTATCAAGCTTATAGAAGTAGATCCAAATCAAAGTATAGCAGAAATTAAAAAATCAGTACAAAGAGAGTATAAATTAAATCCAATATTAGCTATTCAATTTATCTTTAAAGGAAAGGTTCTCCCAGATAGTTTAAAATTCCAAAAGATAGGAATCCACCCAAAAAAGGATGTAATTACCGTGATGGCGACGCAAGCCGGCGGATATTAGGTTATGGCGTGGAAAATCCACAAAAGAATTTAGAAATTAAAAATTTTTTTATATTTTATTTTTTAATATCAACTAATTATGTGTGATTTATTTCATTTTACAGTATTCTGTATAATTGTTTACTTTTGTTTAATTAGGCGAAATTAGGATTTATTTATATCAAGTTGTCATAAAAAAAAAATGGAAATTATTATCATTATAAGGAGGTTAAAAGAGATT
>JBHLLE010000174.1:0-7206 GCA_048885945.1 Candidatus Hermodarchaeota archaeon
TTTCTCAGTATTCCATATTTTCACTTATAAATCCTAAATAATTAAAGATATATATCAATTTTTGTTGTGTTCTCTTCGTATTTTTCGTAGATTTTTACTTCTACCACTGCAAATTCTTCAAGAATCTTTCTCCTTAAGTCTTTTAGATCAATTCTACAATTCTTCGTCGGTTTTTTGCCTTTCAACGAGAGAAATAAAAACGGTGAGTCTAAATTAGAAATTTTTACCTTGGAATTTAAAAATGGAAGTTGTTTCCTTAATTTATAAAATATAAATTCTTTTAAATTTCCTTTTTTAGTGAATGTTTTATTCAGATGGATTGTTTTCCATAAATATTTTCTATTATTTAAGACAATTCGAGAAATTTTTTTTTTAAAAACCTCATTTTTAATCACTTCAACCAAAAAAGCACCCCTTTTATATGAAAAATCAGTGGAACATGCAGCTTCAGAAGAACCTGGATTATATATCCAATCATCTATAATAAATTGAAGATGATAGTGACCCAATGCTAAATAATTCACCTTATCTCTAAGTAGATTCACTTTTTGTAGTTTAATCCCCGGTACATTCTTCATTTGTCCTTCGATTCCAAAATGTTGTAATAAAATATGAAAACATTCCTTATCTGTTTTGATCGCATTAAATATTTTAGGTAAGTACTTATCTAATTCTGCTCCTAGATATCGCGTGCCATAAATTATTGCGTTTTTTATCTGAATTTTTCCCCCCTTATTCAATTGAAAATCGTAGTTTCTAAACACATCATTTGTACCATTGTCCAGATTTGCATCTAGGAGAATAATCATTCCTAAGTTTGCAAGAACTTTTAACCAAGATTGTCCACGATTAACCTTTACACCCCTTGAATATTTGCGAATATCGTGGTTTCCCTCTATAGATATAATAGGGATTGTCTCTTTGGTAAATTTTTTAAATTGATTTAAAATAGTTATTACTCTATTTAATTTTTCAGGAAGTATTTCTAAAGATGTAAATACATCACCACCTAAAATTATAAAATCAACACGATGCTGAATTGCTAAGCACAAAATCTCGCAAAATGCGCGAATAAAATCTTCTGCTCTATTGTCGTTCCAAAATTGATAACTTCCTATATGAATATCGCTGGCGTGAATAAATTTAAAAGATTTATTATCATCATTTTCTTTTTTTTTAAACGCTCCAAATTTGCGCTCAAAATTATAATTAATTACCATATGTGAAACATCCCGTTTATTACCTTAACTTATGGTATAACTTATTATTAGACTGCTTTTAAACCAAAGAAGCCTTAAAAAATTCTAAAATCTATGTATTTAAAATTAAAAAATCAAAAAAAAAATCTAAAAAAATTTAATAAATAATTATTTCTTGCGCTTTGGTTCGATTCTCTTGATTATAATCGATTCCGCGTTGATCTTACAATTTTTCAGGATTATTTTAAATCCTCCGCCAGGTCCAGAAACGGAAAATGCTTGAGTACCCATAGGTATCATTGCTCCTTCTTCTTCCCATTCCTCTTCTTCCTCTTCTTCTTCCATTGCGCCCCAGGTTTCGACGATAGGATGGTTTACTTTCTTTAACCAATCTTTTAATTCGTTGATATCTTTGACTTCTTCGTCAGTTGCGATTTTTGGAAGTAAATCTTGAGGTAAAAACTCACCAACTCTGTCTTTAACTGCTTTATTCATCCACACAATCGTTTCAATTCCACCATCGTATTGCTGGTATTTAGGTGAAATGATATATTGTATGGAGATTCCGTTAAAACCAGGCATTTGTTTCCCTCCACCAGTTTGATTGGCCATCGCGCTGAATGGTAATCCGTTAATTGCTACATCACCAAAGCTTCTATCCACTATTCCATGTCCGTTTACTTCTGGGATATAAAAGTCAATTGCCTCAAAGCAACCGCATGAAGTGTGTGGAAATTCCATTCCCGAATAGAGATATACTTTACTAATCTCTCCAAGAGATCGCTTTTTTAACATCTCGTTTATTCCAGTATATTCTCCAGCTTCTTTATTTTTGCATTCTCCAGGAGGAACCTCAAAAATTGGCCCTTTAGGATCGACCTTAGCGGCAGCTCGTGCGTCAAACCAGTTGATACTTCCGCAGAGGGATGTTCGATCGGGAGTAATACAACATGCGTGAGTAGGAGCGAATGATTGACATAAAACACATCCATAGAACATGTCTACATCTTCATCGTGAAGACCTCTTGCTCTTTCATCACGTTTATTATATACATCCATAGCCATTTCGTAAGGTTTTTCAATTTCTTTTGCGTCAGTATAGATCGTGACTTGTGCTTTCTCAATTATTGGTAGTTCTGCTTTAAAGAGTCTTACTAAGATTGTTCCTAACATTTCAAAAGAGTTAAATCCTTTCTCAAAGGCAGCTTTGCTAACCCTCATCCAATTAGTATAGCGTTGGTTTAAGTGCATTATTCCGTTAACAAAATTACAGAATTCGTGAATTCTTCTTTCGAAGACTGCTTCTAAGTCTTCTTCTAATTGTTTACCAGCTACTTCAACAAAAATACCAATAGGATGGGTAGATCCTTCTTTCATATCTTTAAGATCCGGACCAATAATTTTAACTTGTCCATCCTTAATCTCCTTATCTAATTTCACCCTTACAAGCTCAAAATGCTTCTCAATCTTAGGCCCACCTAGTTCCACATACATTTGCTTTGCTCGTATTCGCTCACCTTCATAAACTGGACCCACATCCACAGGCATATCGGAAAAACTCATATTATATCTTTCCTCATTAATTTATTATTTTTAATTATATTATTATTAATTTATAAATTTTCAAGTACTTTTTCTAAATATTCTTTCCATTCCGCATTACTAATATTAGGTAGGCTGAATCTTGCGTTAGGATGTGCGTATTTATCTAAATCAACGGTTCTGAGCCAATTGGTAAAATTCTTTAGTCGACTTAATGCTTGGCTTATGTAAAAAACTTGATGTCCCCCAAAGATTGCCATAGCATATTGACCTTTTCCGTCTAATCCCATCCAATCTTTGTCGCTTAATCTGTCTGTCATATTGATTAGCGTTTGATCGTGTAGTTTGCTGGTATCTATCTTATCTTTTAAATATTTATAGGTATGACCCGTAGCAACTACATCACAATCAAGTTTTTTAGCAATATCAACAAAATAGTCAAATGCTAACTTACCATCTAATGTCATGTTTTTGCTTAGGGATTCTGAGCCCATTATAAATATTTTCTTCTTCGGAGTCTTTAATATATTCGCCATTACTGCTGGATCAAAAACGGTGGTTCCCATTTCTGGTCCAGGTATATTTGCTTTTTGATATGGTCTTGCCATATTTAATCATCTCTAACTCAGATAATAATTCTGATTTTTAGAATATTATTATACTTAAATTTATTAAAAATGAAATAAAAAGATTATTTTTATCAATTTAAGTTCGATTAAGGATAATCAATAAAAGTTGATGTTCTTATTCAAAATAGCGAAAGGATAAAATTCCTTCTTTTTTAAACCAAATCGTTTTACAAAACTAAGAGCTCATTTGCAAGATAGATTAAAACAATTGATTAATAATATAATATTATTTTACAATATTAGATAAAATAAATTTAAGAGATGCAATTTAATATGTGTGAATTTAAAATTATTAAGAAAAACGATGGCTCACAAATAATGGAAGATATTGTAGTAGTTAATTACACAGACGAAGATGAACTTATGTTTAAGGACGTGTTAGGTATGGGAGATGTTTTAAAATCAGCGTTAATTCTCGATGTGAATACCTTAAATCAAACGCTAATTGTTGTAGAAAATCCTTTAATCAAAGATTTTCTTGGATTAATAAATAACTTGAATAGCAATAAAATAACTAAAGAAGAGATTGATAATTTCATCATAAAACTTAATGAACTTAAAAACTCGTTGTAAATTAAAAACAATAATTAAAATAAAAAAAAATAATCAAGAGTATCTCCTGATTTTCTCCAGTTTATTACTTATTAGTAATATTCAGTTTCTATTTTGGAGGTAATAATTCAATTTCTATACTTGACACATTGCTTGTTGTTCCATCTTTATTGGTTATTTCCTCAGTGGTAATCAAGACTTCACCATATTCGGAACCTTTAACAAAATTATTTTTGATGATCTCTCCTACATCTACGGCGCGGCTGATTGATCTACCTCTTGCGAGTAATCTAACAGCACGATTGTCATTTAAAATGACCATAGCTGCCATGACATAATTAATAGATTTTTTTCGTCCAATAAAGACTTTTGAGTCTTCTTCTTTTTTCTTTTTTGCCAATATTATCACCTATTTTCAATGTTGGATTTATTCTTATCTATTTTCTCCTTTTTCTCCTTTTCCTTATCACTATTTCCAATTTTTAGAGAATAATTATCAGTTGATAATTAAGTTTTATAAACTTAGATTTCGATTTAAAGATTTTGAAATTTTAGTATTTTTTAGAAATGATACAACAAAGTTAAGTATATTACTGATTTAAGGACCAAACTAAGTATTTAATTCAATAACCTCAAATCTAAAAAATTAATAAAATGATAGATAATAACAGATGGAAAATTATAGGATTTTATAAAATAATTTACTTCCCTATAAAAACAGAATCTCTTTTTTCTTTTAAAGCTTTTAGAGATTCGCTAAAATCTTTACTAATAAGAGTTTTTACCCATCCTTTATTTTCTAAATCAAGCTGCTTTTCAATAATAGGTTTAAAGTAAGTGTGCATTGTTTTTTTCATTAATTTTATAGAAAGAGAAGGGCCCTTTGGTGGGACAAGTCGTAACGCCTGTTCTCTAGTATATGCTATTAGTTCCTCTTTTGGTAAAATTTTATTAACTAATCCTAATTTTACCGCCTCTTGAGCAGTGATTTTATCTCCAAAATAGAATAATTCTTTTGCTTTTTGAAATCCAATTAACATCGGCAAAAGAAAGGTGGTTGCAAAATCCGGCATTACTGCGCGTTTTATAAAATATAAACCAAACCACGCATCTTCTATAGTATAGACAAGATCACTACAAACAACAGCTAAAGTAAAGCCTCCCCCCACAGCTAAACCATTCATAGCAGTAATTACAGGTTTATTAAAATCCCAGAATTTTAAACATAGTTTTTTTGACGCCATATCTCTTAAATTAATTTCTTTAAGATATTCGGGGGGAACTTCTTTTCTCATATTATCAGTAAAATACCCTCCTGAGCAAAAAGCGTTGCAATCTGAACCAGTAAGGATCACGACTTTAACCTCTTTATCTTTTTCAGCGTGATCTACCGCATACCATAGTTCTAATAATGTTAGAGGAGATAAAGCATTTTTGCGTTCTGGTCGATTTAAGGTGACAGTTACAATCCCATTTTCTTCCTTGTCATATATAATGTCCTTAAATTCTTCAATATCCATAATAAATATTCGTAATCTAATAATATTAAAGTTTTTAATTATATCTCAAGATTTTTCCATATTTTCGAAATTTGAACTACAACCCATATACAAAAACCATATACGATGACCTTCTGCATTATTATATTAATTACTATAGACGATCTAAAGACATATAAGAGAATAACACTAGTTATACAAAATGCTATACCTGTAAAGGAATAAATATTTTGATAATCTGAATCTAACAAAATTGCAAAAGAATGTATTAAAATTGCTATAATAACAAACGTAAAGAACAATTTAGCCGATGACGAATGCAAAAAATAATTAGCATCTTCTGCAAAAACTCCAACACCCATTAAAAATACAGAAGAAATTATTCCCATAAGAGACCCAACCTTCCTAATATATCTCAATAATGTTGATTTGTTAAACATCGTTGACGATACAATCCAAAAAGGAATTAAAGTAGCACCAGCAACCACACAAGCTATTATAAATAGGATTCGTGACACAATATTAGATGAACCTGTTTTAATATTAATGGTTGTTCCCAAATAGCTAAAATAATCTTGGGTAAATGAATAACCATCGGGATAAAAAAACATAGCAATAAACGTTAATAAAATAAATTGAAATCCTCCAAGAAGCGTAGCTATACAAAATATACGTTTCCACGATTTTAAAAGCTCTAGCGTTAAAATAGCAATAAAAATCTTGTCTAAATAGGAAAATATGGATTTAATCACTCTATATACCAACCTCTTTCCAGATTTTAGTTATTTGGAAAGCCCCCCATAAACAAAAACTATAAATTATCGATTTCTGCATAATAGGTCCTATAGCACTAAAAAACCGTAATATAAATAAGACGATAATAACAAAGAAGATTATTCCTACAATAGCATAAATGTTTTGATAATCTTTATTAAAGAATATAGCAATTGAATAAAATAATATTGCTAAAGCAAAAAGAAGGAAAAAGTATTTTGCGGATATACTGTGTAGAGCTCCCTGGGTGTCTCCTGGAAAGATTGCCACACCTATTAAAAATGGGGAAGAAAGTAATCCGAGTATAGATCCAAAATAACTAAGATATTTTATGTTCTCTAACTTTGAAAAAATTGTAGTCATAACTATCCAAAATGGGATTAAACCAACTGCAGCACCCACTAAAGCTATAATAAATAAAATCTGGCAGACAGAATTTTTCAATCCATTTGGAGTATGTGCCAAACCTAAATGACTAAAATAGTGTTCTGAAAAGGAATATCCATCCGGATATAAAATCATAGCGATTAATGTTAACGCAATCATCTGTATAGTACCAATTACAGCAATCAAACAACTCATTCGTTTCCATGATTTTAAATTCTCTAATTTTAATCCAAACACTACGATCACTTAAATTTAAGGTACTGATATTCTAAATATCTCTTTTATCTTAAAGATTTTTATTTATTTTAATAAGATTTTTTTTCTAAAGCGTTCAACAAATTGGAACTTATCTTTTTCTTCAGCCCATCCTAATAAAGCTTCCCTTTCTAGATGATATGCGTCTCTGTAAGGTTTATCAGATAGATGGTTACTACATAGTTTAATTAAATTTAAGGTTGGTTGGTTTTTTATAAAGAGAAATCTTGCTTTTTTCATAGTTTCTTCCATTAATTCTTCTTGACTTTCAACTATTAAATCAATTAATCCTATTTCTAGTGCCTTTTTAGCACTGACTTTTTCAGCGAACATTAGAATTCTCTTAGTCCAAGGGATTCCAATAATTCG
>JBHLLE010000175.1:0-7196 GCA_048885945.1 Candidatus Hermodarchaeota archaeon
CCCTTTTTTAATTGTTCCATTATAGGAAGAACAAAAGCGATGGTTTTTCCAGTACCTGTCTTTGACTGCACCATCACATTTCGCCCCTTTAGGATTATTGGGATGGCTTTTTTTTGTACTGGCGTCGGTGTTGTTATTTGCATATTTTTCCTTAGCGCTTCTGTATTTTTTGTGCTAATGCCAAGATCTTTAAAATTCAATTCCGTGTTCACTATCTTTTACCTATAGTTTTCTCAATGAAGCATTTTATAAATATTTTCTGAAATTTTAAAAGAGAATAAATGAACTTATGCTGGTTTTAATCCTAATTATTCAAAAAATAAAGAAAAAATCGGAATTAAAATTATTAATTAATAGCAAATATACATCGACTATATTAATCAATTTTAGCTCCACAATTGTCGCAAACATTATCAGTTGCAGAACTGCCACAATAAGGACAAAATTTATGTTTCTCAGAAGTATTAACTTTTGGCGCGGGTGCAGGTGGCTCAGGTTGTGCTATTGGCGCAGTTTGAGCAGGTGGAGGTGTAGTAGCTACTGGTTGATAAGTGGTTGTTTGTGTGGATTGGGCAGTTCTCTTTTGTTGTTGGGAACTAAAGCAACATCCTGCCATAATAAATCCTGCTCCGATTATAATAAAGAAGAAATTGAAGAAAAGTACGAAAGACATGACAATAATAATAATCCCAATTACTATAAAACAAGGTCCTTGATCGTCGTTAGCCATATTATATACCTCATAAATTCTATTTTTACTATATAATAAGTTTGATGTTTTTAAATTTATCAAAAAAGTAAATTGTTGTTATGATATCTCATTACAATTTCGTTCTATTTTAGCTCTTATTTGTTGGTTATTGTGAATCTTTATTAGTAAGATTTGCCTAATGATATCGTATTAAAATAATCAAAGATTCAAAAAGAGATTCTTCAAAAAGAGTAAGTTGTCAGAATTAAATGTTTGATTTGAGCGATAAAACAATAATGAATTCTAAATATAAGCTTCTAGATATACTTCTAGCTGGTCAAGAAGAATCTAATATAGGGATTTATCGAATCCTAAAGTATAGAGATCAAGAAATTAGGAATTATATCAAAGAAAAATTAGAAAAACAGATTGACGAGCGTTTAACTAATTATATAGCATTCACTTCAAAAACTCCAGATTCCAATCCGAATAGTGTAAATTTAGGAAGTATTACGCATTTTATATTAAAGCAATTAACTAAATTTTTTAATAAATGGTACAGAAATGGAACTTTTCTAGGTAAAAATAGTGATGTTGAATATCGAAAAGAACTTGATTGGTTAAGTAATGACTTTTATTTTTATTCAAATAAGAACAACAATTTAGATTATTTTATCTATAAAGATTTAGACGGGCTTTTAAAAAGAAATTTAGATGAATATATTAAGCAGTATATATTAAATGCTGAAGAATTAGATAAAGTAAAAATTGAAAGTCTTACTCTTAATTTCTTAAAGATTAGGTTTTTTAAAGAAATATGTTACGAAATCATAGATATACTTGCTCACTTTGAAGAATTCAAATTAAAACTTTGGCTCAAAAAAAAGATTGTAGTTAACACGGATTACGTAATAACTTTAAACAGATTAAAAGATCTCGTAGGAGAAGAATATTTAAAAAATACAATAAATGTAATTTTAGCAAACCAATCTCAATTAGCTGAATGGAAAGATTTGTTAAAGATTGATGTCAAAACTGAAAAAGACCTAATTGCTAAAATTGAGGTCGTTGAGGGTAGAATTTATAAAGAATTGCCCATTGATACTAAGTTTTTCAACGACGAATTTAAATGGGCATTAATAGAACAAGTAAGTGATAAATACAATTTTGACGATTGCATTGATGGAGTATTAGTAAAGAGCGAAAACTTCCAAGCTATGAGCTTAATCTTAAAAAAATGGAAAAAAAAAGTTCAAACCATCTTTATTGATCCTCCTTTTAATGTAGGAAGTAATGACTTTCTGTATAAAAACGCGTATTCTAATTCTTCTTGGAATACCATGCTCTACAATCGATTGAATATTGGAAGAGATTTCTTATCTGAATCTGGGAGTATATTTGTAAGGATTGATACTCGCAAAAATCACTTCGTAAGATTCATGATGGATATGGTCTTTGGAGAAGATAACTTTAGAAATCAAATCGTCATTACCCGAACTAAAGCCAAACAAAGAATAAAGAAGCCTTTTATTACTCGCACAGAAAATTTATTTTTTTATTCTATAACAAAAAACTATTATTTCAACCCTTTAGAAGTGCCAAAAGCATCAAACGAAGTAAAATGGTTACCCCTCGTAGATTTTCCCAGAAAAAATGAAAATCCAAGAACCGTAGAAGGTAGAACTTTTTATCCTCCCAAAAATCGGAGATGGGGTATTTCTCAAAAAAGAATTGACAGGTTATTTAAAGTGGGGAAAGTGAGAATTGACGAAACTCTTTCTTACGTGGATTGTCACGAAAAAAAGGTGAAAGGAAGACCCATTGTATTATACGATACAGATCCAGTAAGAGATGTTTGGTTAGATATTGAAGGTTATTCCCAGACCCAACATTTTACGGGAGAAAATTCCGAAGAACTACTACAGAGAGTAATTGAAAGCACTTCAAAAGAAGGAGATGTTGTATTCGATTACTTTTTAGGAAGTGGTACCACTACAGCAGTAGCCCATAAGCTCAATAGGAAATGGATAGGTATTGAAATGGAAGATCATTTTGATGATATAGTACTTCGTCGAATGAAAAAAGTACTATATGGGGAAAAAATAGGACTTTCAAAGAAAAATGAGGTAAAGAAAGGGGGTTTCTTCGAATATCATCGCTTAGAGCAGTTTGAAGATACAATTGAAAATATAGATTATAAAGCACAAGCGATCAAATCAGATAAGTTAGAGCAAATAAATGTTGAAATAATTAGTACAATAGACTATTTATTTGGAATTTATAAGCATAAAATTAAAAAAATTAAAGCTAATAATAGCATTTACTTGTACATTTATGGAGAATTAGACTCAAGAAAAATTGTGTTTGTATTACGCTCACTTAAAAATGAAACGAAATTTGATTTTAAAGACGATAAGAATTTAATACTTGAAAACATTAAAGAGTTCAATCCCGACGAGATTTACGTGAATGGAGAATGTTTGATTGACGGATTCAAACCTATTGAGTCTGAAATAGAAAATTTAATGTGGAGTTAATCGATTATTATGACTTTTCATCTAATATATTATGGGGATTGTTTAGATGTAATAAAAGAAATCGAGGATAATTCTATTCAATTAGTAGTTACCTCACCTCCCTATTATAATGCTCGAGAGTATTCTAAATACGAAACCTATCAAGATTATCTCAATTTTATGGACAATTTAATCGGATTGCTCCCTCGCGTTCTCGTGGATGGAGGATACCTTTGTCTAAATACTACCTCTTACACTGAGAAGAAAGTAATGTACCCTATCCCTTTCGATCTTCTTCAACTATGTACCAAACACGGATTTAACCTCGTGTGGGACGTGATTTGGTTAAAACCAAAATACACTCAAGCTTTGTGGAGAAGTAGCAACTACAACTATAGAAAACCTTATCCTTATAATTTATATTTAAACTGCTTTCACGAATACATCTGGATCTGTAGGTTAGGAGATCAATATAGAGAAGTTACAAAAGAAGAATTAGAAACGAGTAAAATAATAGGAGAACAAATAGAAATAAAAGGTAAGTTGAAAGACGAGAAAGTGCTTAGGTATTCGTATAGGGAATGGGCGTTTGAAGTGGCCAAGCCTAGTAAGGAACAACATAGTGCTTCCTATCCAATTGAATTGCCCTCCTATTGTATAGAACTCTTTAGCTTGAAAAACGATACCGTATTAGATCCATTTTTAGGAACTGGAACTACTAGCAAAGCTGCAATGTCTTTGGGAAGAAACAGCGTTGGTATTGAAGTTAATAAAGATTACTTCGATTTAATTCAAAAGAAATTAATCCCGGACCACAAGAATATGTATCAATATTCCACTCCCGAGGAAATCAAAAAATCGGGATTAAAAGAACATCTCGTTGAATTTAAAAATGTTGATTTCATTACACCATCGATATACAAGATACATCTTAAAGAAAAATCCGCTAATATTGTAAAAAACGCAAAAAAGGCAATAGTAAAGGAAGAAAATAACTCAGGCAAGAAAATTCAATCCAGTATTGATGCGTTTAGAAAAAGAGAATAAAGGAAAATATAAAAATATACTATATTTTGACTTAAGTAGGTTATATACCTCTCATTTTATTGCCACAGTGAGGGCAAAATTGAGCACCCGCCTCTATTTCCGCTCCACATTCAGTACAAAATCTTTTAGTTTGTTGGGGTTCTGGTGTTTTCTCTTGTGGAACAGGTTCAATAGCCTTTGGTGGTTCTACCTCTTTTTGAGCTATAGGATCTCTCACAATTAAATAAATAATTAATCCCAGAAGTCCTAAAAGTAAAACGACGATGGCCCATAAATCTGCGCTCATATTTCTCTTTTTTGCGTCTTTGTGTGTCCAAACTGCCATTACGATCTGAATAACACACCCTAAAAATCCTATAACGAACATAAGCCCTAACATCATGAAGATAAATGCTTCTTCTCTAGGTTGAAAAATCATTTTTTCATCCCTCTTTATGTTTTCTTTTTTTTTTTTTAGAATTTATTTAATAAATAGTATAGAGCCAATTTTTAATATTTTGATGAATAAAAAAAATAAAAAAGAAATTATAGTTAAAAGTCTATATTTTTCCCTTCAAAAGCGTATGTGTATAATTTCTTCCATTCTTCCATAGTTGGTGATCGGGGTCCCGCAGTACAGACAGTGCTTTGGAAACATAAAGTTATTAAAGTATCTATATTATTCTCAAGATCGGATCTTGAAACTCCTGTTTCTTGAAGAGACCGAGGAAAATCAAGTTCCTTCTCTAATTCAAAAATTTTCTCAACTAAAACATTAGCAGCTTTTTTATTATCGTCCTTCCAATCCGCCCATCCTAATTGCTTAGCCATAGTTCCTAAAGTATCTGAGGTTATATCTGTCTCATCTGGATTGTTTATACAGAATTGAAGAACATAAGGCAGAAAAACACCCACAGTCATTCCATGAGGTATATTAAAAACAGTTCCCCAACCATGCCCTAAAGTATGTCCAATATGTACTAATGAATTGCCAAATCCTAATCCTGCTAATGTTGCTGCAAGATGCATTTTATCTCGAGCTTCCATATTATTTCCATCTTTGTACGCTATGGGCAAATATTTGAATATCAATTCTACAGCTTTTAAAGTAAGAGCGTCACTAATTTCGTTTCTCCACTGAGACACTATATTTTCGAGACTATGCGATAACGCGTCAAATCCCGTGTTTGCTGTCAACTTTGGAGGCATCTTCGCGGGAAAGATGGGATCTACAATCGCAAAGGTAGGTATTAATCCTTGATGAGGTATTTCCATTTTTCTCCATACATTATTATGTTCTTCGTATGTAGACAATATAATCCCAAAAGTTGCCTCAGAACCAGTACCTGACGTAGTAGGGATTAGTACCATTTTTGCTTTTTTACCCGTATTTATCTTAAAAAATTCTTGATTTAATAGAAATTGGTCAAAAGAATTAAGCTCTGGAAGTTCATACATGGCCCAGGTTGCTTTAGCTACGTCAATAACAGAGCCTCCACCTAGAGCAATTATTAAATCAGGTTCATATGCAAGACATTTTTCTTTTGATTTAAACGCACTCTCTTTGTGTGGATTAGGTATCAGATCATTAAAAATCATATATTCTTTACCAAGATCGTCTAGCTTATCCGTTAATATTTTTAATAGACCTGTTTCTTCTATTATTTTATCTGTTACAATATAACATTTTTTTCCAGGGATTTTTTCCAAGAAATTTAAGGCGTCTTCTCCATAGATTATGCTTGGACTATAAAAGTACCACATTTTTTCCCTCCTTATAAATTAGTATTAAATTTAATTCGCATTTTAATCTTTATTATACAATTATATATTTGTTTTGTTTTTGATACTTTTCCTTTATAATAAATGAATAGAAATTGGAAGTAAGTTTATTACCATTATTATTTTCCCAATTTCTTAAATTCACCATCAAACACCTGACCAATGTATTTTCTCCCTTTTATTATCCAAGAAATTTCGTGACCCTCTCGCGCTTTTTTCGCCCATTGAGATTTTTTCCTTCTATTCTGTTCTATAAATCTATACCCGATATAATCCACATATCTTAAGCCGGATGAGAATTTTTTAACTACAAGCTCATCTCCTTCAATTTGAAAATCTTTTTCATTGCTAAAAATAGCTTGATGAATTATTTTGCTAACTTTATCCAAATTTTCCATTTAAAATTTCACTACTAGATAAAATTAAATATATTTAGGACAAATGAAATTAATCTGCTGGAAATATAAATAACTTTAGGTCGTAAAGAGGAATTTTCTACTGAGCTTTGCCGTTAATTAATTTTGCCAAATATAGCTGATAATTCTTTGTAAGCTTTCCTTGGTAGTGAGTTTTTCGCCCTTCTTCCTTGTGGTACTTTTTTGCAGTTCTAATTTTCCAAGTTTGAAAGCTTTTAGTCTCTGAACCTCCCCAGTGTGCCTTTTTCCCCTTCAATATTTCAAAGACGAAATTTTCAGAGATTTCGCTCTTTATGTTCTTAGGTTTTTTAGAAGATTTAGAAGGTTTGGATGTGGAAGACTTTTTTGGTTTGGCTTTCTTTTTCTTATTCGGTTTCTTATCGTATAGATTTTCTAAATATTTTTCGTAATTCTTGGTTGGTTTTCCTTTATAATAGGAGGTTTTTCCAGTTTCATTTCGATATTTTGAAGTAACTTTTTCTTTCCATTTTTTGAATGTTTTAGTTTCAACACCGCCCCATAAAGCCTGTTTATCAAATAATTTTTCAAAAGTATATTGTTCTATACCTTGTATTTCGAGTTCCTTTTTTATTTCAGAATTCTTTTCTTTTTCTTGGAGTTTAAGTTCATTATCTGAACCATTATTCATAACTTTTAAAATATCAGAGCAATTGAGAATCTTTCCAGCTCCATTTGAAAAAACGGGATCGTTTAAGGCGTCTACATGAACCGAAAAATCGAAGAATTTTTGATAATTTAATCTAG
>JBHLLE010000176.1:0-7169 GCA_048885945.1 Candidatus Hermodarchaeota archaeon
AAACAGCCCATCCAGTGACAAAATATCCAGTAAATTCAATTGACAGATCACCGAATTTAAAGTATTTTATATAATGATTATATCATAATAATATAAGTTTATAATATAAATAATTATATTTTAAGGATTTAAACATGTCTATAAATTATTGTCCTAAATGTGGTGCTGAATTAGAACCTGAGACTAAATTCTGTAGTTACTGTGGTGCTGATTTAAGGACTAGAGAGCCTACAGTAAAAACTCCAACTCAAGCCACAGGTTCTACCCCTGCTTCTGTTTCCTTAATGCCTCAAAAGCAGCAGGTTACAACTCAACCCGCAGTAAAAACAGAAGGAGAATATGTCCCATCAGACACAATATATGCTAGTTTTGGGCAGAGATTTGGAGCTTTTATTGTAGATTTAATTATTTTATTAATTCCTGGTATTATTTTTGCATTTACTATACGCTGGCCGTACGATAATGTTCTAATAGCGATAGTAAGTCTATTGTATTTTTGGGGATTGGAAACTTATAATAATGGCCAGACTATAGGAAAAGCCGCACTAGGTATTAGAACTGTTGATGAGACTACCCTTGAGAAGTCAACTGCGAAGAACTATTTTATTAACAATCTTCTTAAAGTAAATGGCTTTACTTTTATATTGGATGTGTTAATCGGAATCATTGTAAACTCATCAGATCCTCACAAAAGATTTCGAATAATGCAAAATGCTAGCGACACAGTCGTCATTAAAGTTAAATAGAAGCTTTAAATTATTTTTTTATTCTTTTTTTTAAAATTAAAAATTACTATTTTTGTACTATCTAAATATTTTTTAACTTGTGTTTCTATATAAACACACAGAGAAGATATTTTATTTAACAAAATAATCTTTTAAAGAGGTTATAAGAATAGAAGAATTAAACCTTCAGGATAAGGAATGGGCTCACGATTGGTCTGTTATTGTGGAAATATTCGATACGATTGAAAAATTAAAAAAACAATTCAAATCTTTAAATGTCTCTTACCTCAGAACTGTACAACAAAAAATTCTTATTCTAAATCTTGAAAAATATGCGTGGTCTTTACAAAATTATATTATAGAAAAATATTCTAAAATGTAATATTTATATCGGATTCTCTTCTTGAATATCGCGCTAAATAGTCCTTTCTTCTTTTAATGGTTTTTTTGATATTAATTGAATTATATCCACACGAAGAAAAAGATATATTAAGATTACAACAAAATATAAGCTTATTATGCTTATTAACCAATTCTCTCCTCCAATTAAACTACAAATATTTATGAAATTATAAGCAAATATTAGCATCATAGAAAATTTACCTAACCAACAAAAAAAAACTGTCTTTTTAACATCGTACTTTATTAAACCTAGAGGTATTATTAATAAATCGTCGTTTAAAGGAGTTAAACCAAATAGATATATAAGAAGGGGTGCTAATTTGGGGTGTGTGATTAAGATTTTTTGTAATTTTTTTAGATTTTCAGTCTTATCTTCAGATACGATTTCAGCAGCTCCTCTTCCAATGGCATATCCCCCCATTTCTCCTATTAAACAACCTAAACTTCCTATAAATCCGACTAATAATGGTATAAATAGATTTTTTCTTAAAAACGGTTGTGAACTAAAGCAAACCACCCATGTATAAGGTGTCGGAAATGGCAGTAAATTTCCAATAACACATACCCAGAAGGTTATTATTAATCCAGTTGCTAAATTTTGAAATGGTTCGTATTTAGAAATATTCTCAATTGCTCTCTGATGATTAATATTTAAGAGAAGATCTATTGATAAGAATGTTAGAGCAATTATAAGAATTACAAAAACTATATCAATTTTTTTTAGATTCAAGTTTTTCTTCCTTTAATCTTATCTATTTAAATATAGTTAAGAATTTAAAATGAGAATGAAATTTTAAGTTATGTTTTTTTAAGGCGAAAGTAGTATTACAGCACTTATTCCTGCTATTACACTAATCAAGAGAAGTAAACAAATGATTAATCCTAAATATTGTCTTTTCTTTTTTCTCCGAATCGTTCTTTCATATTGCCGATTAGGTCTTCTTCTTACATGACTCATAGACTTGATTAATAAAGTTAATTTAACTATCTAATTATTCTTATCTTCACCATTGGTTTTCTTAAGCAATTCTGTTAGTACTACATTATTAAACGAAAATAATAATCTTGGGATATATCCATCAGCAAGATAAGGACCGTCATCAACTTCCTCTTTCAGGGGAAATAATTTCTTTTCTTTAATAATCGAACCCATATAATTTCTTTCATATTCTCGATATCCGAAAATTTTATTCTTTACAATAACCATTTTGCGTTCGTAACCCTCAGGAACACCAGCTTTCTCTAGCAATAAAACTATTTTTTCTCTAGATAATTCTGCAAGCAATTCAAGATCTTCAGCCTTTCCTTCATAAGCTGGCCCCATATGCTCTTTTTCATAGTCTTCTAATTTTTCTGTCCCTATTGTTACATTAAACGCTCTTGTCTCGTTACCTTCATCAACAGAGGAAATCTTATAAGCTATTCCATATCTATCTCTTATTCTTGGTGCAATTTTCGCAGCAATAAATTTCATTCTAGTAGTGGTATTAGCTCCCATCCACAAATACACGCTGTAATACTCGGGAACGACAAATAACAGAATAAAATCAGAATCTAGTAAATCAAATAAAGGTACATCTTCTTCTATTTCTAATTCTTGAAATTCTGCTTTTTGGTCGTTAAATTGAAATATTCTTAGTTTTTCTTCTTCAAATTCGGGTAATTTGAGCTTTTTAAGTTTAGACTTATCAATTTCTGGAGGGTTATCGTTATCAGACATTATACAGCCCCTTTAGAGTTCTTATTAATATAATACTTTATGTGTTTAAATTATTTTTTATTATATTTATGTAAATTCCTTTGTTAAACTTTAAAGTTTTTTTAAACCTCGTTTTTTACGAGTAATGACGCAATTAAAGCTAATCAATCTCAATTTCTAACCCTATTAATCTTTTAAATTCAAAGGGTTCATCGCCATCGTCTACTGTAGTGATATTAAAATCAATTCCACATTTATCTCTAATGAACGGAGCTCTCTGAGCAGAGATAAACTTCATTTTTGTAGTGGTTTTTGCCCCTTCCCAAATCCAGACGCGACTATTTTGAGGATCGACAAATAACATGATATTATCTGGATTAAGGAGTGTATCGATGGAAATTTCGGAATCCAATTCAATTTCTTCAAATTCTTCGGATTGAAGATCGAGTTTATATAAATTAAAATTAAAATCTTCTTGATTAGAGTTTAATTCTTCACGTTCTTCTTCTAATTCATTATTTTCAGATGGTTTTTGTTCTTCAGACATGTTAAAAATTATAATTGGTTTTCGATTTTTTATTACTAATACATCAACTTAATTTTTAATTTTTTTGGTGTCAAATTAAATATAAGAATGCGGGAAGAGGGATTTGAACCCTCGAACACCTATGTGACTGGATTCTGAGTCCAGCGCCTTTGTCCAAACTTGGCAATTCCCGCAAAAAAAGATTCCTGATGATTTAATAAGCGTTTAAATACTGATTAATTTACTTAAATTGATTTGTGGTTAATAAAGATTTTTCGGTAAGTTTGTTAAATATCCTTAGATTTAAAATTTTCTTGATATTAACTTTAACCTAAGTTTCTTTGAATAAAATGTATTAAAAGTAATAACAAATAATTAAACTAGGATTTAATGAAGTATTTAAAAAAAAATTACTAAATGATCATACTCATTTAATTTCTAATAAATTTTCGCATTTAGGGCAATAGAGTGGTAGTTCTTTTTCGCATGGCTCAAGATCTTCACTTTCTAACATTTTTCTCCAACAAATTAGCTTCTGATTATCTTTAGAGAGCAACATATCTCTTCCATGATGTTGAGGGATAATTTTCTCAGTCTTACAATGTTCACATACAAGTAATTTAGCCTTATTTTCTAATTCTTCCGGGGAAATTTCTTTATATTTAAATTTATATCTAAAAATTGTCATCCCATTTAAGAGAACTAGTAAAGATACCCCCATGTCACCAATTCCAACTGCTAGCCATAAGGTCATTAATCCAATGACTGTTAAAACCGCAAATGAAACTTTAATTATAATGGAAGTCCAAATATTTTGCTTAATTTTTTTATTTGTTTTTTTTGAGATATCAACATAGGTTAAAATTTTTTTCAAATCATCGTTGATAATTATTACATCTGCTGTTTCTAATGTGATATCAGTAGCAGAGGCACCAATTGCTATCCCTAAATCGGCTAAAGCAAGTGCTGGGGCATCGTTTATTCCGTCTCCTACCATCGCTACTCCTTTATATCTTTTTTTAAGATTTTTAATTTCTTCGAGTTTTTGATCCGGTAATTGCTCTCCATAAGCGTGATCAATATCTAAACACGCTCCAATCGAATTACATACTGCTTGATTATCGCCTGATATTAAAACTGTATCATATCCTCTCTTCTTTAATCCATTTATCAGAATTGGAGCAGTAACTCTTAATACATCTCTAATTAAAATTATTCCAATTAAATTTTGGTTTGTACCTAATAAAATAGGAATAGTGCCTTCACTTTCTATATTATATAAATCTTCTAATGGAAGCTCGTAGTTTAATTCTTCAATAAATTTTTGGCTACCTACATAAAATAATTCTCCATTTATTTGACCTTTTATTCCTTTTCCTTTTATAATTTCAAAATTATCTACTGAACGAAACTTTAGGTCCATTTCTTTTGCTTCGTTTACAATAGCTTCACCAATTGGATGTTCTGAAAGGGCTTCTAAACTTGCTGCTATGCTTATTACTTCTTGTCTATTAACACCATTATAAGCGAAAATATCAAAAATCTTTAATTTACCTTCAGTTAAGGTTCCTGTTTTATCGAACGCAAAGACTTCGATATCATCAACTTGTTCGATAAATCTATTACCCTTAACTAATATCCCTTCTCTGGCTTGTTTCGTTAAGGAAGCAATATTAGCCAAAGGTGTAGATAATGTTAAAGCGCATGGACAAGAAACCACTAAAAGTATCAATCCTCTATAGAACCAATCATTAAAATCAAGACCAAAAAATAATGGAGGAATTATCATCACTAATATGGCTGCAACTAAAATACTTGGCGTATAATATCTAGCAAACTTCTCAATGAATCGTTCATGATTGCTTTTATTTTGTTGCGCTTGCTTAACGCTCTCTGCTATTTGAGCAACTATAGTATTCGAACTTTCTCTTAAAACTTCGATGTCCACAAAACTGTCTGAATTTAAGCTGGCAGCAAATACTTCATCTCCTTCCTTCTTATAAACTGGTACAGATTCACCCGTTATAGCACTTTCATCGAAGTAAGAGCCTCCCTTAATTATTATTCCGTCTAAAGGGACTTTCATTCCTGGTTTAATTCCTATTATCTCTCCGATTTTTACATCTTTTGAAGGTACATTTCGATAACCGTCTTCTGATTTAAGCAAAGCATCGTCAGGTGCTAATTCGAGTAATTCTCTAATTGCACTTCTTGATTTATCTGTTGTTATTTCCTCTAATCTTTCTGCAATAGCATAAAGTAATATTGCAGTTGCGCCCTCTTGACCGTGAAAGATAAAAAATGAAGCTACCGCAGCGATTATCATTAAAACATTAGCCGTAATTCTTTTATTTTTTATATCTTCTATTGCCTCTTTCACAATTCCATAGCTTGAAAGAAAAATAGAAAGAACGGCGAAAATTTGGCTTAATAATCCTAACTCGTATAAGAATTCTAAAAGTATAGAGACTGTTAATAATATTGCAGAAGGAATTATAAAATACCAAAAATGTTCCTCAAAAAAAGATTCCTCTTCAACTTCATTTTCCTCTGTTGTACAAAGAGAATGTGAACAAGCTACAGCACTTATAATTTATCACCTAATTGATACATATTCGAGGATTCTTAAAAAATTACTATTTATTTATTATTAATTTACTATTGCCCGTAAAAATAATTGAAAAAATAATCTAATTTATTTTTTTAAATTATAAATGATTACTCATATTCTTATAAATAATATCTAGATATGACTCTGAATATTACATATAGATTTATGATTGATCGTTAAACCTCTATTTCGCGAATTTTTATATATATGATAATATAACCAAAAAGTAATACTAAATTACATCATTAAAAATTAAAAAGATTAAAATAGAATTTTGTTTAATTTCGTTTTATGGAACTTTTTTCTATAATTCATCTAATAATAGGAAATATTGCTGTTATTATTCTTATTTTATTATCTATAGCTTTATTTTTAAAATACCTAAAAGATAAAATTCTTGCAACGTTAATTTTCTGTTTATTTTTTACTAATATTGCGATATGGGCTATATGTTCTACATATTATCCCTTTATGCCAACAAGCCAAATGGCAGTACAAATTTATTGCATCGGAGTTTTCTTTTCTTATATTGGGTTTTTAAGTCTCTTTTTATTTTCAAATTTAGTAAGATATGGCTCAATAAAGTTGAAACAAATGTTTTATTTTAGTTTTTTACTAGGTGTAATTCTAATGCTATTAATAGCTGGAGAGAACCTTTTTTACGAGATGCTTTTTTATCAAACCTTTGGTTTTTATGCTGCAGCATTTCCAACTTTTTTAGTACTACAATTTGCTTTCATTTTACCTGTAGCAATTTTATTTATCCGAGCCTGTTTTCAAATGGTACGAAAAAGTGTTAATAAAAAGCAGAAAACTCAAACGAAATTAACTTTTATTGGGGCATTAATTGGACTTCCCGGAGCGATAATAGCACTGGTTATAGTTGAGATTATTTTTATACCGTCACTTGTTTTATTAGTATCAGCAATTGGATTGTCAATTTTTGCTTTAGGATATTTGCAAGACACTCAGCTAGCGTATTTAGTGCCTTATCAATGCTATAGAATTATCCTTCTAAAGAAATCGGGTCTCACTTGTTATGCTAAGAATTTTGAAGAAGAAGAAAAAATAAAAGATGTGCTTATTAGTGGTGCTATTTCTGCTATCTCAAATATAATGGAGTCTGCGTTAGGATTTAAATCCGAATTAAAAGAAATAAATTTGTTGAATGCCGTTATGATACTTGATTTAAGAGAAGATCTTAGT
>JBHLLE010000177.1:0-7154 GCA_048885945.1 Candidatus Hermodarchaeota archaeon
AATTCATATATATAATAATTATGAATATTAAAAATCATTTAATATTCTCACTCTATCAATTATTTTTTTAAAAATAGAATTAAATTCATAATTAACTTAAAATTTCAACATTTAAAAAAAAGAATAAATGATACTATCATGGATGAGATTATTGTATATTTTTTATTTGGTGGGGTAGTTTTCTTATTTATCTTCGTGTTGCTCTTTTATATCTCTAAGAAATTCAAAAAGATTTTAAAAAAACAGTACCTTCCTGAGACCGCAAGCTCTTTTAAATGTTTAGATGGGCATATCGTGAAATCCAAAGGTGAATTAATTATTGACAATTTCCTATACACTAATGGGATTGATCATATATATGAAAATACCATAAAAGTAAAAGGAAGTTCTATAAAATACGATTGGTATTTACCCGGATATGAGATCTATATTGAATATTGGGGTTACTACGGTAAGGAATATATGAATAGGAAAGAAGAAAAGATTAAATTGTATAAGCAGGGTAAATTAAGCCTTATCTCTATTGAAGATGTTATGTTTACTGATATATATAGTAATTTAAAAGATAGCTTACGTAAATATATTACTTTCGATAAAACAAGTAAGCATTGTCCTAATTGCGGTACAGTTTTAGATAATAGATTTTAATTAAAGAATTTTTTTCCTTTCCTATAATATTTACATAAGTTTAATCAGATTCTAAATTTTGAAATTGCCATTTTTAAACTTATTTTTAAGATTTCTTAGGTATTTTAACGCAATTTCATTTTGGGGTTCTTTTTTTAATACTAGTTTAAACTGTTTAACAGCATTATTTATTTCTCCTAAATTTAGATAAGTACTTCCGATTTTATTCCTAGCATGGATATTATTCGGATCAATTGATAATATTTTTTTATACGTTTCAATTGCTTCTTGATCTTTTGCTAATTTAATTTTTGCAAGTGCTATATTGAATAACAGTTTAATATCTTTTGGATTGATATTTAGACCTTTTTCCCAAGACTCTATTGCTTTGCTATAATTTCCAAGCTTAGCGTACATTAAACCCATATTAGAAAACGAAGTTTTATCCCCGGGATCAATAGAAACTGCTTTTTCGTAAGACTCAATCGATTTTTGACATTTATTTAATTTTCCATAACCAACTCCTAAATTATACCAAGCCCAGCTGTCTTTAGGATCAATTTCTATAGCTTTTCTACAGTATTCAACTTCTTTTTCAAAATTTCCCATATTCTCATAAGCGACCCCCATATTACTCCACACCACGCTATTTTCAGGATTTAATTTTATTGCTTCTTGATATGATTCAATAGCATTTAGAAAATTTCCTTTATTAAAATAATTGTTCCCTAATTTAATCAATTGTTTAGCTGTTTTTTGGTCTTTTTTATTTGTCATTTATATCATACAACATTTCATTTCTTTTAAGTCATAAGTAATCTATCCTAAGTCCTAATACTTCATTTACATAATTTAAAGTTTTTAAAATACTCAAATAAATGTTTAAACTTTAAATAATAATTTGACCTTTAAGTAAAATATATTCAAAATCCTAAAATATGTGAATTTATTATGGAAGATTTATTAAGTGAATCAAAAGTAAAGGATGTATTATATCTTTCAAGGTTTAAAAGAATTATTCAATTTGCACCAATAAGAACTGGAAGTACAATATTATGGCAAATTCTTGACTATTTATTTGAAGATAGGAATTATACAAAATATAAATGGAAGTCTCCTAATCATGTTGTAAAAACTCATAAATTGCATAAGAAATACATAAAAGAAGGAAATATATACCTTATTACAATAAGAAATCCACTGGAAGCATTTGCCTCAACAATTAGAGTAAAATTTTTTGAACATCCTTTATCTGAGATATATGAAATGGTAAATAAATTATTAATTGATATGTATGAAAAGGTATACGAAATACAGAATAATCCAAATGTATATATCTTCCGTTATGAGGATTTTCAACATAATTATAATGTATTTTTAGATAAAATTGAGGAATTATTTGATATAAAAATAAAGGAAAATCATAAAGCTGAAATCCTTAAAAAATTTAGTAGAGAATCAAATTTAGAAATATCAAGAAATTATAATAATTTTCAGGAGTTAGATCAAAATTCTTTAATTCACGGTAATCATGTTGCTGAAAAACAATATAGTTGGAAAGATATTATACAAGATGAAGATATGCAAAAGGATCTTATCATAAAATTTAAATCCATTATGAAGAAATTTGATTATAAAATACCTGATTGAATTAATAAGGGTAAATTCATTTCTTATAAAAAAGAGTTATCCTTAATTTTTATGAAAGATTCATGACTTTTTTAAAAATTTGTCATATAAATTATTCAATTCTTCTAAATATTCTTCTTGTTTTTCTTCAGATAAAAAAGCAAGTTCTTTAATAATAATTTTTTTTACTTTTTCTGAAAAATTTAAGTTCATGAGTTTTTCTCGAATTTCTTTTGAAAGAACGGTAAAAATTTTTGAAAAATACTTTTTAACTACGTTTATCTCTTCAAACTTTTCTTCTATGTCTTTTTTTATTCTTAACACCGACCTTTTACATTTCTTAACTACTTAAATTTAGCTACTTTATCTGATTTTAAATTTTCTAAATTTTTTTATTTCGTTAATATTAATAAACAAGTACGATATATTAAAAAATTAGGAGTCCATTTCTTCAATCTTTTGGTTATTCTTCAAAAGAGGATTCGAAAATAATTTAATTAAAAGATTATTTTTACGATTTTTTAGAAAAAATGGGTAAACTAAAATAAAATTTACTTCCTTTATTTCTTCCTTCCGATTCTACCCAAATTTCTCCTTGATGCAATTCTATTATCTTTTTTGAATTGTATAGTCCTAATCCGGAACCTTCAATGTCGACATCCCATCCTTTACCATATCTTTCAATCTTTCCAAATTGTTTAAATAATTGTAATTTCTCTTCCTCAGTAATTCCTATCCCTGTATCTTCTACACAAATTACGTAGAATTTTTCTTTGATATCTGTTCGAATTATAATATTACCCCCAGGAGGAGTGTATTTTATTGCGTTTAATAAAATATTCGTCATTACTTCATAGACTCTTTCTTTATCAAAATTGCATGTTAAATATTCGTGAATTTCGAGATTTATTGTTTGATTTCTTAATTCTGCTAGTCCTTGTAACTCTTTTACGCAAAACCTAATTAAGAACGATAAATCTTCGGTAGTGACATTTAATTCAAATCTTCCTTGATCTAACCTAAAGCTTTTCAATAGAGAATTAACCAATCGTTCCAATCGATTACTTCCTTCTTTAATTTCTTCGAGGATTGAAATCACATCTGTATCCAAATTATCTTTATGAATAGTAAGTAGAAGTTCTGTAAAACCCTTTATGGAAATTAATGGAGTTTTTAATTCGTGTGATGTTCTTGATAATAAATCAGTCTTTAATTTATTTTGTTCTTCTAAGTGCTGTTGGACTTGCCAACGACGTTGTTCAATTTCAATAGCATCTCCTACTAAAAACAAAACAAATTTATCTTGATGTGATATTATGGGATTTTTACTATAAAAGACGCTAATAGCGCTATTATATTCTTTTTGTGATTTAATAAGTTTTCCATAACAACCTTTTGCTTTATATTCCTTAATAAATAGATCTGTTTGGGCGTAGTCAGTGTCTTGAATGTTGAATATTGTTTGCACATAGTCATGGTTTTCGAAGAATAATTCACTAATAAAAAGATTCTTATTGAATTCTTCTGGAGTAAAATCAAAGACACGATTCTTACTATCCATTATGTGGTATACTTCTTTACCCTCTTTAAATCTTTTATGAGCGTATATCACGATATCAGCATTTAAAAGCTTAGCGCAAGTGCTAAGTAATCTTTCGATGTTTCTTTGAATATCTGGAGTATAGCTTAAGAAGTTTATATTTAATTCGTATATTAATTCTTCAAACATTTTTTTTTCGGTGACATCTTCTAACCACACTCTAAAACTTATAACCTTACCATTCTCATCCTTTTGGAATATATACCTTCCTGATAGCCATTTTAAATTCCCTTCTTTATCATATATCCGAAATTCTAAACTCTCTTTTTCAAGTAATCTAAAAAACTTTTTATAATCGTCTGGATGTATTCTATTTATCATATCTTTTTTAGTAAATCCTTCATCTTTATTGTATCCAAGCATATTTAGAAATTTCGGATTAGTATATGTAAAATCGTTGATAATCATATCATAAACTAAAATCCCCATTGATGATGTTTGAAGTAAATCTCTATATCTTTTTTCGCTCTCTCTTAGTGCTTCTCTAGCTCTTTTTCTTTGAATATATTTCCAAACTCCATCCATAAAAGATGTAATTTGGTGTATATCTGAGTCGTTATAGCTATTTTTCTTATTAAATACACATATTATAGCAACAATTCGATCCTCGTCAAGAATTGGTATAATTAAGTAGCGGAAGACTCTTTCTTGAGTATTTAGATTATTTATTGTTATTTCTATAGAATTCTCGTAATTATTTTTTATTATTGGTCTATTATTTTTTACAATTTCTTCCCAAGATATCAATTTGCTTAAATAAGATTTAACTTCTGATTTTGTTTTATGTATATCATTGATACTGTTAGTAACAGAAGAAAATTTGATAAACATCTCATCTTTTTCTAAAATAAATAAACATCCAAATCTGCTATTCGTAAGTTCAATAGCTTTTCTTACTGCAAAATTATAAATGTCTTTTTCAGTCGAATCAGCCATTTGGCTCAAATTAAATAAAGCATCTAATCTTGCTTCATTGAGTTGTAAAATTTCTTCTGATAATTTGCGATCCGTGATATCTTCCATAATAATTTCTATTAAAGTTTGTAATCCCGTCTCAATGAAGGAAGCTTGAAGACTTATCCACGCCGTTTTTTCATTGATTTTTGCAAGTTCAATTTCAATTGGTCTAATATATCCTTTTTTAAATAACTCTTTATATTTAGTATTAAGAAGTTCTTTATTTTCTTCTGAGAAGTCATATATATCCATGATATTTTTATTTAATAATTCCTCTCTTTTCCTTCCGAAAAATTTTAGTAAAGCACTATTAAAATCAACTATCTTTCTTTCAGCGTTCAATAAACAAATCATATTAGGGGAACTTTCAAAAAGATGACGGTATTTTTCTTCAGATTCAATTAATTTTTCTTCAGCTTTTTTTCGCTGTGTAATATCTATTGCTGAAATTAAAGCTGCTTGTCTACCTTTATAAGATATTGTTTGACCAAATATCTCAACCCACATTATTTCTCCTGATTTTGTGACACATCGGCATGTTATATTCCTCGAGCCGCTTCTTATCCCCTCTTGTAATCTGTTAGCTAACTTAGATGCTATTTCACGATCCTTAGGGTAAAATAGTTGAAGATACTTCTCAGGTTTCCATTTTTTTAAATTGTTTATATCGTATCCGAGGGTTTTTGAAGCAACTTGATTGACGTATTTGATCTGGTGATCTTGTAAAATAAAAAAACCTAATTGAGACTTTTCACTAATTGTTCTGAATTTTTGCTCAGATTCCTCCAATTCTTCTTCTTTTTTTTTAATATCTGTAATATCTTCATAGGTAACTAATATTCCTACTGTTTTCGCTTCAGAATTAAGAAGGGGAATTCTATTAGTGTCTAAAAAGAAATGATTTCCATCGTTAAGTTGCCATTCTTCAATGATGTGATATTCTGCTTTATTTGAATTAATAATATATGTTTCTTTTTCTCTGAGTTTGTCTACTTTTTCTTTTTTTAATATCTTATATAATAACAAATCATCATCTTTTTCACCAATTACATTTTCTGGATTTTCAGCCTTAATTAATTTTGCATAGTTTTTATTACACCCTAAGTAGACTAAATTAGTATCTTTCCAAAAAATATTCTCGGGGATATTATCTATAGCAGTTTGAAGCATTTCGTACGATATTTTCAATGCTTCTTCGTATTTTTTAGGATAAAATAGTTTCCAAAATCTAATTTCCGGTAAGTTATTGATTATTTTTTTTAATTTTAATTCATTTTCTTTGATTTTCTCTTCTAAGATCTTCCCTTTAGTTTTGTCCTTAAGAATTAAGAGGAATCTTTTTTTTGTAGCATCTTCAATTAATTTTACTTTTGGTTCAAGCCAAATGTATTTTTGATCTTTATTTTTAATTCTAATCTCTTTCAAATCGAGATCTCCATCCAATCCCTTCGAAAAAATCTTAATTACTTTTTTTTTATCGTCTGGATGAACATATTCTATAATAGATTTGTTAATTAAATCATCGTTTGAATACTTAAGGAGCTTTGAGAAAACCAGTTCGTTTATAAATTTTATTCTAAACGGAGGGTTTTGGTCAATAATACTGACTAAATCATTGATATTTTCAATCATTATTTCGTAAATATCCATAGACTCAACTGACTCGTCTGCTATATTAACCATAGTAATATAAATTTTAATTTGAAGAAAATGAAGACATCAATTAGTCTTTATTATTAAATAGTAATTTTAACTTATTTAATTATTCTTAATATTAGGATGGTTCAAAATAATTAAATACTTGATATAACTAGTTTGTACTTATGAAATTAATAAGTAATGATTTTAAACATAATGAAAAAATGGATAAGAGATTTTCTTATCGGGGCGAAAACATATCACCACATTTAAAATGGGAAGAAATACCAAAGGAAACAAAAAGTTTTGCACTTTCGTGCAATGATCCTGATGCTCCAGTTGGTGATTGGATTCATTGGTTAGTATATAATATCCCCTCGAGTGTTAATGAAATATCCCAAGGAGGACCTAGTCAAGGAATTGAGCTTGAAAACGACTATGGAAAAAAAGGATATGGAGGTCCTGCTCCTCCCAGCGGAACACATCGTTATTTTTTCAGAGTTTATGCTTTAGATCTGGAAAAATTAGAAGGATTAAATAAAAAGAATTTCATGAAAGAAGTTAAAGAACATACCATTGGATCGGCAGAAATTATAGGACTTTATAGCGCATAGAGAAAATTTTTAAATTTCTTCCTTTTCTTTGTACTAGTGATGATTCTTGAAAGCAATGATTTCAAAAATAACGGTTTAATTGATAAGAA
>JBHLLE010000178.1:0-7153 GCA_048885945.1 Candidatus Hermodarchaeota archaeon
CTTGAAAAGTTTTTATTGCAACCTAAATAAACAGAGTTAATATCTTTCCAAAAAATAAATTGTGGAATATTATCTACTACTAACTGGAACATTTCTCTACTTTTTTTTAGCTCTGTTTTCAAATTTTTTTCATTGGTTACATCTCTTAATACCCCTATGAAATATTTTGGATTGCCTTCTTCATCTTTTACTACACTAGCGCTAATCTTCCCATAAAAGATAGAACCATCTAACTTTTTTAATTTATAAACAGCATTGGTAATGTAACCTTCTTCTAATCCTTTTTTATGGTTTTTTCTTGCGAGTCTGAGGTACTTTGGATCAACGAATTTGAAACCGCTTTTCCCAATTAAATCTTCTCTTTTTAAATTTGTATTAAATAATTTGAAAAAGCTATTTGAAATATCGATTATTTTTCCATATACATCTACTATAAACAATAAGTCAGGAAACGATCTAAATAGACTATTATAAAATATTTCCTTATTTTTATTCGAAAGATCTTCAATTTCAGAAATATTTTCCATGTTATCCAAATTCTTTTTATCCCCATTGATTTAGCAATAATACGAAAATGTATAATCTTTTTCTTAAACAACTTAAAAGTAATGAAATCGATATTTATATTTTTGTTAAAAATAATATTGCTTTTTTTCTTCTAATAGTTCAATAAATAACATAATTAGTATATGGTTTAAGCTCGTCTAAGACAAAATTAGTAAAAGTATCTTCTATTTCTTCAGTGTCATAGAGTTCTTTTATAAAACCACTGTAATCTTCTATTTCATTTACTCGTACGATAGCAAACAATCCGTATTGCTCACCAATTCTAAATAGATCTGTTATTTCTTTTTTTTTCTCTAGATTTAAGGCTAAAGAATCGTACCTTGAGGGATCTTTTGGTTTTATTCGCACAATATATTTTCCTTTGAACCCTATTTTTATGGGACAAAAGTTTAGGGTATGATTTAGGATTATTCCTGTTTCCTCAAGTTTTTTAATTTTGTTGTATATAGATGGTTGAGAAATTTCTAAGTTGTATCTCTTTTTAAGCGATTGCTTAATGTCATACGTCGAGATGGGTTTTATTCCTTGAAAATATTGTAAAATTTCTAGAATTGAATATTCAATTCTTTCAAGTTGATTCAGATATACATTTTCACTTGCCAACTCAATTCCATTAATCTTAAATGCCTTTATGGTTTCAATTATCTGATATTTCTTAAAATACGAATATGCCATTATTTCATCTATTTTTTTCAACACAGAATTAAATTCTTCTGAATCCTTAAATTCGAAAAGTGCAATTAAAGAATATTCTCCAAAAATTCCATCTAATAACCTTAATTGGGGTAATAATAGTAATTCTTCAACCAATTTAGGTTCTTTAGGATTTGTTTTAATTTCTATTATAATGTGCATTAATTTAGGACGAATATTCGGATTAATGTTTATTGTAAAATTGTTAATTATTTTTTCCTTTCTCAAATAATCAAATCTATTCCTAAATGTCTGTCGAGTCACCATTAACTCTTTAGAAATAATAGATATTTTAGGTTTTGATTTAGTATTCAATTTTTTTAGAATTTTTACTATTTCTTTTTGATTCATAATTTAATTAATTTTTCTAATTTAATAAATCAATTATGAAATGTAAAAAAGAACTATTTCATAATTTAACAGATCATTAAAAATATATTTAAATCTTTCTCAAAATTTAAGGTCTTAATAAAAAATTTTTAAAATTTTAAAATAAAAGTGACTAAATATGGTAAATTATAAAGTAGCTGATGAAAGTCTTGCCGAAAAAGGGAAAGAAGCACTATATGTTGCAAATAATAAAATGCCTGTTACTGCTAAAATTATTCGCGAACGATTTGCTAAAGAAAAACCCTTAGAAGGGATAACTGTTGCGGGTTGCTTACATGTTACAAAAGAAACAGGTAATTTAGCGAGAACCTTAAAAGCTGGAGGTGCTGAAGTTTATTTGTGTGGAAGCAATCCATTATCTACACAAGACGATGTAGCTGCTGCGTTAGTTAAGGAGGATATCAATGTCTTTGCATGGCACGGTAATACAGACGAAGAATTTTATTGGTGTATACGTGAATGTTTGAAAGCTAAACCAAACATATTAATTGATGATGGCGCGGATATGATTGTAACGGCTCATAAAGAATTCCCAGAATTAATCGAAGATGGTACAATCATTGCATGTCAAGAAGAAACCACAACGGGAGTGAAAAGATTTAAAGCAATGGATAAGCAAGGTGTATTAAAGGTTCCTTTATTCCCAGTAAACGACGCAAGGTGTAAAAACCAATTCGACAACGAATTAGGCACAGGACAGGGTATCGTTTCCGCCATTTATGGAATGCACGTTCTTTTCGCGGGCAAGAATGTAGTAATTGCAGGATACGGCCATTGTAGTTCGGGTATGGCTCTTAGAGCAAGAGGTTTAGGAGCAAATGTAACAGTTACTGAAGTTGATCCAATCAAAGCGCTACAAGCAGTATTCGCTGGATATACTGTAAAACCAATTGAAGAAACACTTCCCAATGCTGATATTATCCTTACAGCGACGGGTTGTAAGCATGTTATTCCTCCAAAAACTGAAATGTTCGAAAAATTAAAGGATGGTGTGATTCTTGGTAATCTTGGGCATTTTGATATTGAATATTCAGAACAATTAGTTCTAAATCAATAAATTCCTACTAAAGAGCTCTACGATTACGCAAAAGAAATAAAACCAATTCGCAAGGACGTAGAAGAATTAATATTTCCCTCAGGTAAAAAGGTCTATTTATTAGGTAAAGGAAGGTTAGCAAACTTAGTTCTTTCAGAGGGTCATCCCAGTGAAGTAATGGATATGTCTTTTGGACTTCAATCCTTAATGTCCGAATATATCGTCAAAAATAAAGATTCTTTAAAGCCTGGACTTATAGATGTCCCCGTTGAGATCGACGATCAAGTTGGTTTATTGAAACTCCAATCAATGAATATTGATATCGATAAATTAACCGAAGAGCAATATAACTACATCCACGGCTACGAAGAAGGAACTTAATTTTTTTAATCTTTTTTTTATTTTTTTTTTTGGTGATTAGTTCATGAATAAAAATCAAAATATGATAGCTAAGAAGAATTCTATTAAGCCTATAGATTTTTCGGGATTGGAAATATACGATTATACTGCGGGATTAGAATTACAATCTTCATTTGCCCTGATTCAAGTACTTCCTAACGCTTGTCACGCTGAGTCTTGGTCCACGCGCTCCGACAAATATTATTACATCTTGCGTGGAGAAATACAATTTACCTTAGAAGGCGAGGAATTTAAATTATCAGAAGGAGATTTTTGCGTGGTTTTAAAGGGAAAAAAATTTTCTTATAAAAACATTCAAAAAAATCTTGCGCAACTCATTCTCGTTCATACTCCTTCTTTTGACTTAAAATTTGAAAATTTTAAGACGAGTTCCAAAAAAGAGCATAGTTAAGGAAAAATGAGAATTAATTCTAATTTTTTCTTTAATTAGTTTTAAATAATATCGTGTTAAAGTAACCATTAATTATCATTTTAGGAGAGATAATTTAATGGACAAAAAAGAAAGGCTAACTTCACTCATTCTAATAATCATATTTTTGCTCTACATTAGCATAATGTTTCCCTTAATGGTCCTCTTCCAAAATCCAGAGTACGCTAATTCTATTGTACCGATTTCGGGTTTACCCCAATCAACCCATTATGCGATTTTTATTTTTACATTGCCCTACATCTTAGCTTTATTATTCATTTTCCTATTTCCAATTATCATTATTCCCATATTCGTTAAGTTAAAAAACTTAATTTTAAGAAACTTTGAAAATGGTTACATTAATGTTAATCTTGAAATAACTACAATCAATTTCAAGCAATACGTAAAACGATCTATTTATGTTGCTCTATTATCCATCGGATTGTTAGCAACATTTTCAACATTTTTAAATCTTAATCAATTTGTAGCTCAACGACAATTGGAATATCTTCAAGAGGAGGGCATACCCGTTCAGTATTCGATGGATGGATTTTTAGCAATATTAATTATTTTCTTTCCATTCGTCATGGGGTTGTGGTCTATTAGTTGGGTAATGGAAGATCTAGGTTTTATTCATTACAAACTTCCCGAAGAAAAAATAAATGTCTTGTTCGAAATTGAACCAATGAATCTAAAATATAAGCAGATCCTTAAAGGATATGCTGGAATCTCAGCAATCATTTATTACATAAGCGTAATCATTTTTTATATAACAAATCTAAAAAAGGGAGTTATAATGGATTTAATTTTCTTGTTTGCGGCAATCCCACTATGGGTATTGATGAGTTTTCCTTTTTACTTTATATATAGAACGATTTTCTTGAAGCGTCTAAAATTTCTACGAAAGGAATTGCCCGAATGTCGAACTATTACTAAATCGGAATTCGAAATTAAATAATTTTATAACTTCTTTCCATTTTTTTATTTTTTTTTTCAAGTCTGTTGTTTAAAAAATAATACCTATTTAAACAATAGAATCGCTTTTAAACCACTTAAGCATCCAGTTAAACAAATGACTAAGATAAAACTTTATTAGTATAAGATTCTTAATATTTTTACTTCAAATTTAATTTGCTAAAAGATAAAATGTGAAAAATAATGAAAGAACATAAAGTAATTAGATTACAGAATATAAGAAATCCAAAAAAATTAGTTCAAGAAATGGAAGATACTTTAAACGATATGTCATCTCAAGGGTGGGATTTTATTTTTATGGAAGGAATACATATGATTTTTTCCAAAGAAAAATAAAATATAATAGGTTAAATTCAAGGTTATAAAGAAATAATTTAATTTTTAAAATTAATTTTTTTTAGTGATAAATAAATGAATAAAGACCAAAATATCCTAATTTTTCGAATATTTGTTTGCTTGACGGGTTGGTTTTCCATTTTAATTCGTATTTTGCTAGATATTGAAAGTATTCTTAATGGTTCAGATGCAGTTTTTCTACTCTGTAATACTTTTAGTTATTTTACGGTTCAATCCAACGTTTTTATAGCTATATGGCTTACTTTAATTATAATTTATCGCAATAAAGATGAAAAACCTTCGTGCTTGAGTTCTATAATCCAAGGTGCTCTTACGTTATATATAACAGTGACTTTTTTGGTATTTGCAATATTTCTCTCTGCCATTTATCATCCAACTGGTTGGGAAGCTGTCATAAATATTACCATGCATTATATTATCCCAATAGCGTTTATAATTGATTGGTTAATAACAGGTACTGATGTCCAATACAAATGGAAATATATACTATATTGGCTAATATATCCTTTAAGTTATCTTGTATATACATTAATACGTGGATTTTTTATTAACTTTTATCCTTATCCTTTCTTAAATCTTAATATTCTCTCCTTATCAGAACTAATATTTTATATCATTATTTTAGTGTGTTTAACCATTCTGTTAAGTAGCCTATATATTTTCGTTAATAATATGATTTATAATAAAAAGAGTTCAAATAAATAAAAATGGTAATATTAGACGATATACTTACTGCTTATGACTGGTTCGATCATCCAGATGGTCCCAAATTTGTGGAGACTCACCGAAATGCATATAGGAGTTCTGGTCATTGGCTATTCCTTCCTGGAGTTTTTTCCTCATTTCATAAAGTACTTAACAACGAAGAACTATGGTTAATCCACAAAGGAAAGCTTTTAATTCATGTGTTAAATCCTAATGGTGAATATAATGTTCTAGAATTAGGTATGGACTTAAAAGCCGGAGAAAGACCAGTTATAACTGTTCCTAAAAATCATTGGCAAGCTGCAGAGATACCTCAGGGAATACCATTTGCATTTGGAACAAATGTATGTGCTCCATCGTTTTCATTCGATGAATTCTATATAGGGGATAGAGACGAGTTGTTGCGTGAATTTCCTGAATATTATGAACTTATTAAAAGACTCACCCGATAAATTACAAAATAACTTTTAATTTTAGAAAAGGGATTTTAGATCTTCTAATTTAATTATTAAAAGATCATCTAAACAGGGTAATGAATATGTCAGTTGGTCTAAATTAAATTTTATTTTTGGATTTAAGAGATTTGCCTATCATTTATTAGTTAAGTTCCAAATGATCTATTTATTAATTTTCAAGGCAAACAAATTATTATGAAATTAAAAGATCATTCTTATAATTTTTATAAGTATTTGATCAATCAAAAAGTTGTCAAGTTCTCATGGATTACTGCGACAGTTACATGGGTGTCTTGTATCATTATAGCCCTTTTAATAGGGCAATTAGATCCCGCTGGACCTTCTTATGATCCTGCAGGATTTAATCCAGCAATTAATTACATAAGTGATTTGGGCAATCAAGACCTAACTCCAATGCCAATCATCATTAATTATGGGATGATGAATACAGCATTATTAATGATACCTCCATCTTTATACATGAAAAAAATCCTTATCGGAGATAATCCAAAACTATTACGAAAAATACTTGCAAATTTAACAATTATTTGCATGTTAATAGCAATGGGGGGATTGTTTTTAACAGGTGTAATTTCTGAGGATGTGGGAGATGTATGGGATAATTTATTTCCAATAGGTTATCCTTGGCACGACCTTGTAGCTGATTTTGCATTTACTTTTTTCATGATAAGCGGAATTCTTGTATCTTCACAATATATCATTTTTCCTGATATTCTTGAAGAACAGATTGGAATCACCCATTCAACCATAGTGCGTGTATTATTCGTAATTAATACTTGGATTTTAACTCCAATATTCTTCTATTTTTTCTATACAGTACCTTATTTATGGTATACAGATAATTTTTGGACTTATTTACCTCCTTGGCAATGGGCACCAGTATGGGAATGGCTTTTGATGTCATCCCTTACAATCTGGTTTGTTTCAGCTTCCACATTGACGGTAAAAGCGATCAATAGAGATTTAGAGAAAAATGAACTTTAAAAATTTAAAATTCTTATTTTTTACCTTTTTTTTAATTATCTAAGATCTAACTTTTTACTTAAAGATGTATGTTTAAGTGTTTTTATTTTTTAGAAACAAAAACCTACATATTATTATATTACAAAAAACGCATTTTAAAGC
>JBHLLE010000179.1:0-7152 GCA_048885945.1 Candidatus Hermodarchaeota archaeon
TGGTTTCAACGTTTATTTTCCTTTTATCTTAATATACTTACAGCATCACATCGGATTATCTCTAGAATTAGCTGCCTAGTTGTCTTCTTTGCATTATTTGTTTCAATCGTCTTAGGCATTCCAATTGGAATTCTAACTGATAAAGTTGGAAGAAAGAAGGTAGCTATTGCGTCTCTTATATTGGAAAGTATTTCTCTGATTCTTTACGCGTTTTCAGAAGATCTCATATTTATAGTAATTACGGGAATACTATGGGTCCTTTTTATGGCAAGCTGGCATATTTCAGCGCAAACATGGATCAAAGACCTATATCCAGAAGAGAAGTATGGTCAATTTAGCGGTTATTATTTAATTTTTAACGTCCTTATCGGAATGATAGTAGGACCTCTCATAGGTGGTTTTATCTCAACAGAATACGGTAAATCCATAGTTATAGATGGTGTACAGGGTACGATCCCCCCTCCCTTAATCTACATAGTTGGAGCGATTATTATTTTGTTTGCGATAATACCAGTGATGATGGCTAAAGAGGCCAAAAAAAATCCTGAAATATAAAGAATAACTAAAAATTTTTTTTAATCTTTTTTTGCTTTGTCTAACTGCTTTTTCAATTTAACAAAGAATTTTGGTGTAGAGAGTTGAAATGGTATAGGATATCTAGTACCAGCTTTATGGGTTTTTTCCATACCATCAATAATATCGTTAATAATTCCAAATGGAATAGAAGCTATTAAATCTGTATCAATTGCCATCCCGAAACGCCGATCACCAAGGCAAGGAAAGGCAATTTGCAATTCACCAGTAAGAATAGCCTTTGAAATCGTATCGGCACAAACTCCATCGCAAAAAGTTGACATGGAAACTCTACCACCTTTTTTCCATAAATCTCCTTGAATAATTCTCATAATTTGAGCCGAATTCCCCCAAATTAAAATTAGGTCGGGATCAAAATCCACGCGATTCAAAGCACCTGAGAGAATCGCGTTATATTTTCCAGGGGGAATTTTTGGCATTGTAGTGGTAGTTTTTTTGGCAGCTTCTTTAGTTTCGTTATATCTTCCTACAAAGAACGCCCCTTCTTCGAATAATTTATGCGATTTTTCGAATCCAAGAGCAATCTCAGCTAGGGGACATAAATTATCCTCTTTGGTACATCCCATAGTCCATCCATAATATCTAGCGTAGCTGAATAATTGACATAGAGCTACTTTCTCATCAGGTTTTTTTAAAAATTTAACATTTTTTAATTCTTCAGGACTTTCTAATAATTTAATTGCCACGGGAAAAGTTGCCAATCTAAGATATTTAATTAATTTATTGTCTAGTTCTTCCCATTTACTCATAAATCCACTCACATTTTAAAATAAATTCGATTATTAGCATAGATATTCACTATTTAAGATTTATTTATTAAATATTTAAATCTCAACTTTTAAAAGAATATTGAAAAAAATTAAATAAGTAAGAATCGATTACTTTACTTTACTTTCTTTTTTTCAGATTTAATTTTCTTTGTTTGATATTATCAAATACCTCATCAAATGTAGCAGGAGGTACGCGTTGTCTTTCTTTCTTACAAAGAATAATAGCATCTGAAGGGCATTTTGAGGCGCAATTCCCACAGCCAATACATCGCATTTGATTTATTTTAAAACTACTATTTTCTTGAATAATTGCATCTAACTGGCAAATATTAAAACACGTTCCACATCCTGTGCATAATTCTGGGTCAATATGTGCATAATAATTTGATAACGTTAAATTTGCAGGATGAGGTAATAGTTTTAATCTTGAAAGTCCCTCGCAACAACAAGTACAGCAACTACAAATAAAATCTAATCCTTGAGAATTATCCTTTTGAAGGACCAATCCTTCTTCTTGATTTTTTGCTAAAATATCTATTGCCTCTTGCTTACTAATAGTCCGCCCCCATCCATGAGTCATATAGACTTTAGCAGGAGTTCCAAATAAAAGACATAATTCTCTTCGATCTGTAAGCTTACAAGGATCGTTCTCAATATCTTTTAATTGCCTGCAAACACAATTTGCCACTAAATATGGACCAGTTGATTCGTTTACTATTTTTTTAATATCGTCATAATCTGCTATGTTGTTATTGGTTTCAACACTTTTTTCTACTGGAACTGAACGTACTTGAGCAGCCTTCACCTTAATAGATCGTTTAAGCCATGCTTCATCCACATATTTATGGTAAGTGTCAATAAATTCCTTAGTAAGCTTATTTACTTGATATTCAAAGATTCCAATCATCAATTCAGCATTAGCGTAGAGTTTTTTTCCATTTATCTCGTTGCAAGTTATTGCTCCTTTTTTTGCCATGTTATCTAATTCTGTTTCAATCTCTTCAATTGAAATTCCTAAATGATTAGCACGATTATAAATAGTCTCAATAGGTTCTAAGTCTTTTAACCAGCCAAATTTTAAGTAAGTTGCAATTTTAGCTTCTAAGGGGGTAAATAGGCATTTTAATAAGCGTATTTCAACTCCAGATTTTGTTGCAGGAAATCCAATAGGCATATTCTCGAGATGTTGTTGGAGTTTTCTATAAACTTCAATATCTGTATCGTTCGACATTATTCCCTAACCTTTAATTAAAAAAGAGTCTAATTAATTGTATTTTTTTAAAATTCTTATAGTTACTCTTTATTTTTATAAGGATTATTTAACCTTTAAAATAATAATCAATTCGTCTATCTGTAAAAAGATTATTGAGTTCATTTAGATTCTTGTTTCTTGCGTTTTTTACATCAATTTCAACAATATCTATATGCGCTTTATCTTTAGGAGCGGAAGAAAGAATAGAACCGTTAAATGAAGTAATTTGACTCGCTCCTGTAAAATTAAAAGCATCTTCCCCTCTCGATTCTTCACCTATCCTATTAGAGGTTACTGCAAAAACGCGGTTTTCTAAGCATCTTGTGACCATAGCTTTCTGACAGTAAGGAAGTACTAAATTTGCAGGATGTGCAATAATATCAGCACCTAAAAGGGCAAGAGTTCGCGCAGTTTCTGGAAAGATCCAATCAAAACAAATCATCATCCCTACTTTAAATCCTTTTATTTTAAATACTTCTAAAAGTAAATTTCCAGGGGAAAACCATAAATTTTCTTTATAATAAAGATGGATCTTTCTATATATTCCAATAACAGATGTGTCAGAAACTAACATTGCAGAATTATAAATTTCACTATTTTCTTTTTCAATAAATCCTCCCACTATTACAGCGCCTGTACGATTAGCCATTTTTTTTAAGAATTGAGCAGTTATACCATCTTTTACCTCTGCTAAAGATTTTGCTTCTTCTTTCGAAACAAAAGTATACCCAGTTGCGAAGAGTTCTGGTAAAACAATAAGATCTGCCTTAACATTTTTTAATAATTCTTCAACCTGTGCAAAATTTTGCTCTTTTTCACCAAAAATAGGAGCTGTTTGAATGTATCCAACTTTCATAATCTTAAATTGTAATAAGAAAAAAAGAACTTTTTTATTATAATATTAAACCTTATTTTTTTATCAACTAAAGCTTAGCTTGACAGTATTGTAATTTTATAAGGAAAAGTTTTATAGTAGTATTAAATAAAACTTGATTATGGATAAAGGGGATAAGATTGTTGAAGAGTACGTGCCGTTTAAAACTAAGATTAATTACTGCTTAGGAAGTTTATCTAACAACATATTGAATGGTTTTGTATTCGCCAATTTGACTTTTTTTTATCAAGTAAAATTAGGACTAACCGCTGAATTATTAGCAATCGGGTGGCTTATTTTTGCGGTGTGGAATACTCTAAACGATCCTATCGCTTCTTATTTGATTGATAACACAAGAACTAAAATAGGACGCCGGATTCCTTATATTCGATATGGCTCTTTTCTTTATGGTTTGGCATTTATAGTTTGTTGGTTTCCAATTGCTCCACTAAACGATCAAATAGCGTTATTTATTAATTTTTTAGTAGCTCTATTTCTATTAGATACGATGTTTACGTTTGTTGGTGCGTGCTATTTTTCTTTACCTAATGAAATTGCTGTATCAGCAAAAGAAAGAGCAAGTATAAGCGTATATACGGCATTTGCTTCTTTTGGACAGATTGTTATTGGAGTAATTCTTCCTATCATCCTCTTTACGGGTCAGAAAGGATTACCTCCATACTTTAACTTAATAATTATTATGGTTGGAGTAATATGTTCAATTACTTTATTTATAACGTCTTTTTTTATAAAAGAAAACATGTTTGCTCAGATGCAACCTTATGAAGGATTAGTTGAAGGTATTAAACTGACCTTTAAAAATAGACCTTTCTGGATATTAATGATCTCCATGTTTTGCATATATTTAGTCTATCCTACATTTCAAACCGGCTTTTTATATTATCTCGAATTTGTTATTGGAGGTCAACCAGTTATTTATTTTGTTGTATTTCTACTTATAGGGATAATTTTAGGGATGATTTTAACTATAAAGCTAATCTCGTTATGGCATCCAAAAAAAACCGTTTTTTTTAATTTATGCATAGTCTCAATCGGACTTCTAAGCTTATTTTTTATTGGTCGAAATTCGTTACTTGCGTCAATTTCATCGTTCCTAGTGGGTATCGGACTAGCGGGAGCATTAATTTCTATCCCTGTTGTATTAGGAGATACTATTGATAACGATGAGCTTATAACTGGAAAAAGACGAGAAGCTGTATATGGTGGTGTGAATGCAATTGTCACTAAACCAGCTATATCTTTAGCTAATTGGATATTTCTTTTTATTTTATCCATTTTTGGATTTATCGCTGGGAAAGAAACTCAATCAGATTTAGCAATTACAGGAATCCTTGTTGCACTTAGTATTATTCCAGCAATAATTTTAGGATTTTCTGCAATAATATTTTTTCTTTTATATCCCCTAGACGGTCCTGAATGGCGGAAAAAGAAAGATTATATTGTGAAATTACACGAAGAAAAAGAAAAAGCATACCTCCAAACACTAGCTAAAGAGGGGAAATTAAGTACTAAATCAATAGATTAAGGATAATTGATAGGTAATTTTACTATAAACGTGCTACCTTTATTTCTTCCATCAGACTCTGCCCAGATTTGACCTCCATGTAATTCTAAAAGTTTTTTACAAATATAAAGCCCTAGACCCGATCCTTTTATATCTATATATTCCAAACCTTTTTGGTATCTCTCAATCTTGCCAAATCTGGTAAAAAGTCGTTCCATTTCTTTTCCTGTTAATCCTACTCCAGTATCTTTCACTATTATGAGCACAAAATTATTTTCTATAGATAACTTAATACTAATAATTCCCTCAGGTGGAGTGTTATTAATCGCGTTTGATAATAGATTAGTAATTACTTCTTCAATTCTTATATCGTCTATTTCTAAATAAAATATATCGGGGATATTTAGATTTAAAGTTAAATTACGCTTTTCTAACAAATATTTCATATCATCTGAAGCGGTTCTTATTATTCCACTCAGATCGCTCTTTCTTTTGTTTAATTGTAATTTATTATATTCAATTCGAGATACATTAATTAATTTTTCAATGAGCTCTTTTAACCTTGTTCCTCCTTTATCAATCATTTTTATGATTTCTATGGCATCTTTACCAAGTTGATCCTTATATATTGTTGAGAGGAGTTCAGCTCCACTTAATACAGGTATTAATGGGGTTTTCAATTCATGGGAAACTCTCGAGACTAAATCTTTTCTAATCTGATCCAATTCCTTTAACTTAATAAATTCTTCCTGTACAAGTAACTCTGCATTTTTTCTTTCTGTTATATCACGAATAAAAATGGCGACTTGATCTTGGGAAAAATAAAGGTGACGAGCTTCAAAATACCGTATTTCTCCTTTATAAGGAAGATTATATTCCAAAATGGTCGGTCTTTTAGTTTTTATCGTATTTTTTATTGTATCTAAAGATTTTTGCCCTAAATCTTGGGGTAAAATGTCAATTAATTTCTTTCCAAAGAATTCTTCAGGAGTTACCCAAAGATCTTTTTTTCTTCCTTTAGAATCCAGAATGACGCTCTCACTTGAGACTAGAAAATAAATATCGGGAATAGACTCGAAAATTCTTCGGAATTTTTTTTCAGACTGTTTTAAATCTTCATCAGATTTTTTCTTTTCAGTAATATCTCTAATAATAAATTGGATAAAGGTCTGATTCTTAATTTTAAAATTGGATCCTTGAAAATCTACCCATTGTATCTGTCCATTTGAGCGTATAAATGGAAATTCAAAAGAGTTCATACTCTTATTATTTTTTACATTCTTTATTTGTTGTTCTATTAATTGAATTATTGGTTTCTCCTCATCTGCAATAGAAAAAATATAAGATATATTTTTCCCAATTAAATCCCTTTTCGTACGATTAGTGAGAAGTTGATTAGTAGCAGTATTCATATCAACGACATTTCCATCTAAATCCATTATACCTATAACGTAAGGAGAGCTTTCAAATAAATGTCTATACTTTAACTCTGATTCTTTTATCCTTTCTTCAGCTTTTTTCCTTTCAGTTATATCTTCTACAATAAATTGGAATGCTGTCAGATCCCCTATTTTTATTAGAGACCCCATTAAAGACACCCAAATTGAATCCCCATCTCTTTTTTTAAAAGGAAACTCAATTGATTTTACTTTATGTCCGCTTAATATTTTCTCATTATATTCGTTTAGTAAAGGTTTAACTAATTTATTCTCTTTATTTAATGAAAAAAGTTCAAGGTAATGTTTACCAATAATATTTTCAGTGTCTGATATAGAGATAAAATCTTTCGTCCTACTATTACAGTCAATTAAAATACCATTAGAATTAAATAATCCAATTGAATAGGGCGAACTTTCAAAAAGATGTCGGTATTTTAATTCAGACTCTTTGAGCTTCTGTTCTGTAACTTTTCTTTCTGTTATATCACTTGATGTAGTTAGACCCTTTATTGCTCCATTACGATCTATAAAAGTTTTTCCTCTGATTTCTACCCATATATAATCTCCATTTTTCTTTCTAACTCTTAATTCTGCTTTACCTTCTCCACTTGTTATATGTTTTTTTAGGACCTCAATGGCGTATTTTTTGTCATCAGTGTGAATGTAATTTATAAGATGAGTACCAATTAAATCTTTGC
>JBHLLE010000180.1:0-7107 GCA_048885945.1 Candidatus Hermodarchaeota archaeon
GTAATTTTTATTGTTGTAAATATAGAAAGAAGCTCTTTTGAGGGCCTTGACGATATAATAAAAGTTTACAAAGGAAATCATTTAATCGTCCCAAAGTATGCGGGTCATATACATAGAGAACATATGCCTCACCATAAATTCATGCAATGTAGAATTTCAGGTTGGAAATGGAACTTAAAAGAGTTAAACTCTGAAAACATCCCAATACAGGTCTATCCTTGAATATATTCAAAAATTAGATCTAGTATTAAATCAAAAATTATTTATAAATTTAGTAATTTAAACCTTATTTCTGAAATTCAAAATTCTTAGATTTCTATATGGAAATTAAAGATTTATTTAAATAATAACCAAATTCCTTTTTTTTTATATTTTTTTACACTGATGCAAAAAATAATAACCAACCTCCAACGAGTATTTCAAATATAAGAGCCACCAGACCACCGATACTTTCAAACAAAATTTTTTTTTGTTTTAAAAGTTTTATCCCATTACCGAAGCCAGTCAAAATGCTACCAATGATTCCTAACCATCCAATTAAGGATAGTACCGTTCCATAGCTAACTAAAACGATTGAAAATGTGAGTGTGCCAATGGACCAAAAGATTAAAGCCACATAAAATGTAGAACTTTTTGTCTTGATAATGTTACGAGCTATATTATTCAACGAAATTTTTTCAATATCACTTGTATCAGCGTATTTTTTAGCTATTTTGATAAGTCCCCTATAGTTTTTATCATTATAGATTAGGATCATGCCTTCTCCTATTCGAAAAATAACCCAAACAATTCCAAGTATTAAGTTATATGGACTAAAAACAATAAATAACATTATAGCAAGCGTGATGACGAGTACATTATGGAATAGTGCTAATCCAATTCCAATTTGAAATTTTCTTAGATTTTCGTTAATTTTATGCAACTCCGCATCTGAATCGGTTATTTCTACTTTATAACCTAATGCTGGAATTAATATCAAATATAAGAATATAATTAACAGAAAAAGAAAACCACATAATCTTATTTCCATACTCAAGGGAAATCTTCCACTCTATACTTTATTATTATTAATTTTTTTTAAATTTCTAAAATATACAAGATAATTAATTCTTTGTTCTTTAGTTTTTTAGGTTATTCTTTCAAATGTATATCTCTATTAAAATAACCGAGGAGCATTAGTAAACCCAGAATCTTTAGATTTCTATATGAAAATCAAAGACAAGTTAAAATAATAAATAAATATTTTTTTTATATTTTTAAGAATTAAGGAATTTTAATATGTCCTTATAAACTTGATCCCTATTAGAAATCGTGAGGTTATGCCCATAACCATTATAGATAATTAATTCAGCATTAGGGATACCTTCGGCAGTTGCACGAACATCTTCAACAACATAACAAATATCTACCTCCCCACTTATAACTAAGGTAGGAGCTTTAATTTCACCTAACCTATTTATAAAATTCATCTCTCTATCTGCTTGAATTTCGTTTAAGAAGTCGTTTGGATATTTTAGTTCTCCCATTATCTTCTTTCCGATTAAAGAAATAAAAAATTTTGCTATTCTTCTTTTAATTTTTGAAGAAAATACCAAATCCATTGATGCAGCTAAAGATTTTCCAATTTTACCTTCCTTAAAATATTCTTCCGCTTTTCTCTCTATTTCTGCACCTTTCTCACTAATTCGATACGCGGCTGAGACAATGACCAATTTTCGAACCACATCAGGATGATTAGCGGCTAAATAATGAGCTATTTGACCTCCTGTTGACGCACCCATTACATCCACATGACCTTTAAATTCGCTTCGAATCATTACCGCATAGTCATCTGCCATTTTATCAAACAAATACCCCTCAGGCAAATTTTGTTTACGTCCCACATGGTATATAGTATAGTCATCCATAAATGATTCGAACGATTTTATAATTTGTTTTAACAAAAAACCTGACGGGGGTTCATTTTTGTACGATAATGCTTCAATATTTATTAGGATTTTATCTCCATTTCCAATTCGAGCAAAGGGCAGTCCATATTCAAGAAAACCAGTTTCTATATTACATTTTTTCTTCGTTTTAGGATGGTTATCATTAGGCATGTTATTATTATTTTGGTATTTACCCTTATTAATATTTAGCAAATTTAAAGTTTGATAAATACAATTAAAGTAACAAATAAGTATAAATTATTAAGGAAGAAGAACAATATGAAAATCGCAATTTTGTACGATAGTAAGTACGGAAATACGAAACAATTAGCAAAATTCATGGCGGAAAAAATAAGGATAGATGGTCACGAGTGTCAGCTATTCAGAACCACTAAGATTAAGCCAGCGGAATTGCTCGCATTCCTGCCGGGGGCACTATTAGTGGGGGGTCCAACGCATTTTGGCAAACCTACTCGAACGCTTGGTAAATATATAAAGAAATTAGGAAAACATGGAAATCAAACAACTATCGATAAAGCTGCTGTGTTTAATTGTAACACTGGGGATGATGTATGCGTGATTATCCAGAACCAAATCTTAGATGTTTTTCCCCAAATTGAAATATTTGAAAAATCCCTCCCAGTTCGTACTGGTAGTGAAAATGAAAATAATTGGAAAGAAGTAGTTCTACCAATGAATTGGAAAGAAGACACTAGCGATTTTATCTCTAAATTCTTAAATTTTCTATAAATATAATAGACGAATGTAAGTTGAATTTACTTTTATATACTTCTTATTTAATAAACTTAAATCGTTTTGATTCTTTTTTTTAATATATAATATTTTCTGTGATTTAATTGAGTTTAGACACATGGTATTTTGTTTCTTTTGATAATGAATATATCTATCGGAAAGTAGATCCACCGGGCCGAGAGGGATGGAACGATAAATTAAGATGGCAAGATATTATCCGAGTTTGTTTTCAACCCGGAGAATTTTTAGAACCTGATGAACTCTATATTTTTACAAACGAAAGAGAAGAAAGTTATCTTATTCCTCTTGAGGCTGATGGCGCTCAAAAACTCTGGGGGGAAATAGTTGAACGAAATCTGTTTGATGCTGAGTTGGCAATAAAAATTATGTCTATGACAGAAGGTCTTTTTTGCTGGCCAGAATAAGATTAGAACATATGATTTTTTCAAACAATAAAAAATAAATAAAAAAAAATTTTAGTTTTCAGGTTTGTTTAACCAATATTTGAGATATAATAACCCAATTACAGCTAAGGGAATTCCTATTATTATCAATACCCATCCTATCGTTAGAAGGTATGAGTATACCCAATAGCTGTAAGTTTTTCTTCCAAAAGGAGTAAAATAATTGCCATCAATCCAGATATAAATACAATAGGCGATAAACATAAATAATCCACAACCACCAAGGTTTCTTGACTTTTTATGTTTTGATTGTTGCTCTTTAAACTCAGTTCGTTCGTCAATTGTTAATCGCTGCCACCAGAGATACCCTCCTAAGCCAAATATTAACAGCGCAGGTACTCCAACAAACAAAAGTTCCCACAAAATAAGTACAATGAGGAATCTAACAACCCAATCTAAACTCCATTTTTCAATAGTTGCTGTACCGTAATTTCCGATTGGTGACGTTTGAATATGCCAAATAAGAACATAGACTGCGACAATAGCAAGTATTACAATTATCGATGCACAAAGAATAAGAACTTTCCAATGGATTTTGATTTTCTCCTTCCAAAATTGTTCGTCACTTTTTTTTTGTTCTTCTACCATATTAATCCTTCTCATTAAGATTTTGTAATATTATCTCTATTTTTTTGAATTTTTAGTGTATGAATAGTATTCACTTCACACTATTCTATAAATACTAAATCACTCACAGTATATAAAACTTTTGGAATCCAATTTTTATTTTATAGAATTTAGATGCTTTAGGAGATCAGGTTTTTTAATCTCTTGAACCATTTTTGTAAAAGAATCTATCAATTATTTTTATAATTTTAAACAATAATTCCCATCTTGTTAAAGCAAAAAAAGGCGTTTCCAAGTAATAATACTTTTATTAACTATTATAAAAATTGAACTCTAAATTATTTAAATAAGATTTATAAATATTGAGTATTATATTATCTTCTAATTTATTTTTAAATCATTATTTCGATAAAAAAGGGATGGTTAAGGTGTTCATACAAGAACTTGCTGGGGGATATAATCTGTTAGTAAGGGATATCAGCTTTCTTATTAACATTGCTGCAATGATAACATTATTTTTTAGTTCCATTCAATGTGGAAAAAAAATTAAGGAGGGGGGAAAGATTTCAGCTTCGACAGGATTTACTCTCTTCATGTTAAGTTTTGCATTCTGGTTTTCAATTTTATCAGCATACGATCTATATCCAGAAATTTTTCCCATCAAATTTGATAACTTTGATAATTATGTTCATTTAACCTTTCTAATTGGAATGTTTTTGTTGGTATTTTTCATTGAATTGGATATATCAAGAAGTCATAAGAGTCAAAAGAACTCCATATTTAATTTCAAACTTTCTATTGTTGTGGGTATAACCTATATAGTTTTAGTGCCCTTTATGATCATGAATACTCTTGATGCAGTCATTATTTTTATTTTAGCAGTGCCGCCAGTTTTTCTAGCAAATGATCAATTTATCAAAGAATTTAAAAAATTAGTCATTGTTGAAAAGGCAAAACCATTACCTTTGCTTACTTTTGGACTTGCATTAGCTGGCTTATCAAATTTTTTACATCAAGCATCTGACTATAATCTTTTGGGGAACTGGGTTGAAATTCTACAAAATATATGTGTTTTGGTTGGAGGTATTATGTTTACAAAAGGTTGGAGAAGTCTCCCCTCTTTAACAGAGCTTGATTGGATGGAGAAGATGGAGCAATTATTAGTTATTCACCGAGATACGTCCTCTGTTCTTTATAGTTATTATTTTCAAGATCGTGAAAGTACTAAAAAATATACCGACAAAGATTTAGCCGGAAGTGCTATAGGTGGAATTAATATACTTTTAAGAGAAATTTTAGCATCTAAAGGATACTTAAAAGAGATTGATTATGAAGATAAGAAAGTCTTTTTTATTCATGGACGGGCTATAATCTGTGTATTGATTGCTAATGATTCCTCAGAGGAGTTTTTATTTCGATTAAATTCATTTTCACTTGAATTTGAAAAGCAATATTGGGAATCAACCTTGAAAGATTGGGAAGGTGAACTTGATAGCTTCCAGAGTTCAGAAACCTTAATAAAAAGTAATTTCATATACACAAATTGAACTACTCCTGCCTAAATGCAGGAGATTCCTAATTCATCGAAAACTGCCCGAAGAGATCTTGAAGAATCTCTTGAGGTCTTACGTCATCTCCAAAGGCGTGTTTTCTTGAGCAATCAAAATAAAAAAAAAATTAGAAAAATCTTAGTCTATTTCAAGTGCTCTAAATAGTTAAAGATGAGATCGACTATTATTCTATAGATGTATTTGTTTCAGATATTTTAGCACCTTTTAATAAAAGCCACAGGGCAATTGAAAGCTCCCCAATAATTGCAAGCAGCGTAAAAATCAAAGATAATGGATTGTACCATTCTTTGGGAATAAAAAAATGCCCATAAAGTAAAAATATGTAACTTAAAGACGCTATTATTAACAAGATCCCTATATTAGTGGGAAGGTAGACCGACTTGAAAACAACATAACCTAGGACAAAAATATGAGGGATAAAAAATATATATGCAATAAGAACTCCATAGTTGTATGTATCGATAAATAAAAACGCTAGTGCAAGGTAGCTGACTAGTGCAATAGCGGTGTATAGCAATCTAAGAATTGATGATAATAACGCTAGATTTCTGTTTGCTGGTTTAAGTACAATATAAAGTGCTAGTGCAACCACTACATCAAGTGTAAGGATGATTAGATAGCAAGCAATAGCAACATAAAATAACGCCTGATTAGCCTTAATATTATTAGTTGTTGTTGCTGTATTTCCTGGCACGATAATATTGGAGAGAACAACAAATTCAGCAAAGATAGCGAGAAAAAACATTAATAATAGCCCCAATCCTGCAACTTTTGCTACATTGCTTTGTGATATATTAGTGTTGAACTTTCTCAATTTAATTCAATCAAATTTATTGATTTTTAAAATTTTTTTATTTTATCATTACATGTTTTTGATTAAATAATTCTTTTAATTTTATATATGGATGATTAAATCTCTCCCTATTTAAAGTATTTTCTCCATATTGAATAGCTTTCTGGGGACAATAATTGATACACCCTAAGCACACTTCACATTTATGTTGCCATTCAGGCTTTTCATTTACTAGTTTTATATTATCGACAGGACAGAGTTTTTCACAAATTCCACAACCATTACATTTTTCGTCAGCATAGTAGTTCTCATCCATACTATTCGCCTCTTTTAGAAATTTTTCGTAAGAACGCTTCATTGGAAATTTAGATGCTTTACTTGTCTTTTCTTTCTGATTCTTCCGAATCTTTTCAGCTATTTTTTCTAATTTTAATTCTGCTTTCTTTATCCTCTTTTTTATTTTTTCCTTTGATGGAAGGGGGTTGATACGCGCAGCTAAAGCCATATTATTTGAGAAAATTCTTATATTATAGGAAATATCAAGCACTTTATTTTTTGGTTTTAATAACATATTTAATGTTTGAGGTACGTATTGATTGGAAAAACCCCCCATTGTTGCAACAGCAAATATATATTTAGTAACACTTAAATCTAACTTTTCAATAAAATTGTAAACTATTTTCGGTAGCGCCCAACTATACACAGGAAACACAAAGCCAACTTTTTCTGAAGTGGCTTTTATAGTATTTTCTTTAATAAAACTCGCAATCGGTACAAGTTCACATTCATCGAGCATTTCTTTAAGGCATTTAGCTATATGTAAAGAATTTCCTGTACCTGAAAAATAATATATTGTAGTATTAACATTTTGCATATTCTTTTTCACCTCTATTTTTTTTATAACCTTTCTTCAATCAATTGATTTATTTTAACATTGTTTAACAAAAGCCATAATTCAAGTGAAAGTTCTCCTGCAATCATACATAGCATAAAAATTAGTAATAGAATAACGGGGAAAAGAAAAGTTATAT